>DASTYK010000186.1 GCA_035764935.1 Longimicrobiales bacterium
CTCGCCCGGCACGTCCGCGATCATCTCGAAGACCATCCCGCCGCCCGCCGGCACATTGAAGGTCTGTACGCCGGTGAGCGGGTTGTTCGGCGGCGCACCCAGCCACACGGTGTCGAACTGCTCACCCACGACGTGGAATGCACACGGGTGGGTCGGACCGGCCGAGACGACGTAGAAGCGCACGCGATCCCCGACATTCACGGTGAGCGGCTCACGAACGTACTGGTCGGGCCGGCCGTTGAAGACCACCATGTCCGGCAGCGTCGCCATCATCTTGCGGTAGTCCAGCGGCACGATGCCGCCGGTGTTCTCTCCGAGGTAGTACTCGCTCTGCACCAGCACGAACTCGCGCGCCTCGGGCAGCGGTTCCGGCGGGTCGACGATGAGCGCACCGTACATCCCGGTCCCGATGTGCATGAGCACGGGCGCGGTGCCGCAGTGATACATGAACGCCCCCGCATACTTCGGCTGGAAGGTGAAGGACACCGACTGCCCCTTTGCGACCGAGCGGAATGCAACCTTGGGATCGACCTGCGCCGCGTGGAAGTCCATCGAGTGCGCGACCTCGCCCTCGTTGGTCAGCGTGAACTCGACGGTGTCGCCCTGGCGCACGCGCAGGATCGGCCCCGGGACGTCGCCCTCGAACGTCCACGCAGCGACCACCATGTTGTTCGACACGCGGACGGGCACCTCCTGCGCCCGCCAGTGCACCTGGTGCGTCCGCTGATCCGACGGCGGCGGCAGCTCGGGGTCGTAGCGCCGGTACGGAATCGTGGCTGGATCCACGTTGGCGCTCGTGAGCGGGTCGTGATCCCCGACAATGGCGGTGTCGAGGCGGCTGCTGCTGTTGAAGCTGCCCGCGTCGGGCTGCTGGTCCGCACCGGGCGCCTGCTGCCGGCCCGCGCGCGGGTTGCACGCCGCGGCCGCCGCCGCTGCTACCGGCAGCCCCGCCAGGAATGTGCGGCGACTGAATCTTCGTTCTACGCGCTCCAGGAGGTCGGACAGAAGGGGGACGCTTGACTGTCGCATTCCGTGCTCCGTTTCAGTGGGAACTGGCGCCCCGGCAAGGGGCAAGAGGTATTCCAGCGTCGGTTGCCGTGCGTGTCACGGTGTGCTACCAGTGTACGGTCTGCATGCGACGTCCGCGCAAGGGCACGAACGTCCATCGCGAGATCCCAGCCACCTCTGACCGCGAGCGTCCCATGAGCAGGTGCATTGCCGCCAGCCGCCGTCGCTTCGTCCTGAGCGTACTCGCCGGTGCACTCGTGACTGCTGCTGCACCAGCGGCTGCGCATGCGCAGAATTCGTCGCCGCTGCATGCGCACGTCGATGCGGCGGCTGCACGGGTGAACGACCGCGTCGTTGCATGGCGCCGCGACATCCATCAGAACCCGGAGCTCGGCAACCGCGAGTTCCGCACGGCGAAGCTCGTCGCCGATCACCTGCGCTCGCTCGGGCTCGAGGTGCAGACGGAGATTGCGCACACCGGCGTCGTAGGCATGCTGCGCGGCGGCAGGCCCGGCCCGCTCGTCGCGCTGCGCGCCGACATGGACGCGCTGCCTGTCACGGAGATGGTCGACCTGCCGTTCGCGTCGAAGGTGCGCACGGAGTACAACGGGCAGGAGGTCGGTGTCATGCATGCGTGCGGGCATGACAACCACGTTGCGATCCTCATGGGCGTGGCCGAGGTGCTGGCCGGCATGAAGGCGGACCTTCCGGGCGACGTGATGTTCATCTTCCAGCCGGCCGAGGAAGGTGCGCCCGCCGGCGAGGAGGGGGGCGCGGCGCTGATGCTGGAGGAGGGGCTGTTCGCGCAGGAAAAGCCCGCCGCCGTGTTCGGCCTGCACGTCACACCGCTGCCGGTCGGCACGATCGCGTACCGCGCCGGCGGCATCATGGCCGCGTCGGACACGTGGCGCATGGTCGTGCGCGGCAAGCAGACGCACGGGGCGTATCCCTGGGGAGGCGTCGACCCGATCGTCACCGCGTCGCAGATCGTGCTCGGGCTGCAGACGGTCGTCAGCCGGCAGTCGGACCTGACCAAGGCGCCCGCCGTGGTCACCGTCGGCCAGTTCACGGGCGGGCTGCGCAGCAACATCATCCCCGATACGGTCGTGATGGTCGGCACGATCCGGACCCTCGATCCGGAGATGCGCACGGATGTGCACGAGCGCGTCCGTCGCACGGCGGAGCACATCGCGGCCTCCCAGGGTGCAACGGTCGACGTCGATATCAACCTCGGCTACCCGGTCACGTTCAACGACCCGGAGCTCACTGCCTGGGCACTGCCCACCCTGCAGCGCGTGACCGGAGGCAAGGCCATCGAGCGACCGGCGGTGCTCGGCGCGGAAGACTTCTCGTATTACGCGCAGGAGACGCCCGGGCTCTTCGTATGGCTGGGCATCACGCCGGAAGGGCAGGACCCCGCAACGGCGGCGTCGAACCATTCACCGCTGTTCTTCGCCGACGAAGCTGCACTCCCCGTCGGCGTGCGCGCGCTCGCCAACCTCGCCGTCGATTACATGAGTGCGCACGGCAACACCACTTCGCAGGAAGAGTGATGGACGTCTTCGATGCAATAGAGAGCAGGCGCTCGATCAAGCGCTTCACGGATCGGCCCGTCAGCCGGGAGGACGTGCTCCGTCTTCTCGAGGCGTTCACGCGCGCGCCGAACCATCGCATGACACAGCCCTGGCGCTTCTACGTGATGGGGCCCGAGGCGCGGCGGCAGTACGGCATGGCGCTGGGCGCGCGCAAGGCACGCAAGGTGGAGGATCCGGCAGCAGCACAGGCGGTCCGCGAGAAGGTCGCACGCGAGCAGGAAGCCGTGCCCGCCATGATTGCCGTTACCATGGTGCAGGACGACAACCCGGAAGTGCGTGAGGAGGACTACGCCGCGATCTTCATGGGGCTGCAGAACCTGTCGCTTGCGGCGGAAGCCATGGGCCTGGGAACGCACATCAAGACGGGCGCCGTGATGGATGACCCGGATGCCCGCGGCGCAGCGGGCGTGCGGGAAGGTGAGCGCATCGTCGCGCTCGTCCACGTGGGGGAGCCGGCGCTGGTGCCGGATGCCAAGCCGCGGACGGATGCGGGGGAGCTGACGACATGGCTGAACTGACCGTCGCTGTCCCTTCATGAGAAAATGACGGCCCCGCGGATGCTGCCGCGGGGCCGTCGTTCATTCCGTGCGACCTCACCTGGCCTGGGCCGGATCGTACGCCGGCGTCGGCACGAGGTCGGTCCACCACAGACGCGCCGTCGCCTGACCCGCACCGACATTGCTTCGGACCTGAACGCGGGGCCGGTCGTCTTTACCCCCGCCGCCCTCGTGGATAGGTTGCAGGTCCTACGGTGCCCCGATCGTCACCACTGTCCCGGCCGGATGACCATGCTGCGACTGCACTCCTACGCGTACGACCGACCGAAGTCGCTCGAGGAGGCCCTGCGCATCATCGCGGCGAATCCCGGCGCAGCAATGCCGATTGCCGGCGGCACGGACCTGATGCCGAACATGAAGCATCAGCTCTTCACGCCGAAGCGGCTGGTCGCGCTGCGTCAGATTCCGGAGCTGCACGGCATCCGCGTCGAGAACGACGAGCTGGTCATTGGCGCGGCCGAAACGCTGACGTCGATTTCCCTGCATCCACTCGTGCGCCAGCACGCGCCGTCGCTCGCGCGCGCGGCCGGCCTGGTCGCGGGACCGCAGCTCCGCAACATGGGCACGATCGGCGGCAACCTCTGCCTCGACACCCGCTGCACGTACTACAACCAGACGTACTTCTGGCGCGAGGCGCTGGGCTTCTGCCTGAAGAAGGACGGCGAGGTCTGCCACGTGACACGGGTCGGAAAGAAGTGTGTCGCGGCCCACTCCGCGGACACGCCCCCGGCACTCATGACCATCGGCGGCGTCGTCGACCTGGCGAGCGCGGATGGCGAGCGTTCACTGCCCGTCGCGGAATTCTTCGTCGCCGATGGCATCGAGAACACGCTGCGCGGCTGGAACGAGCTGGTCACACGTGTGCGCGTGCCGCTCGCGAAGCCCGGCACGCGTGCGACGTACGTGAAGCTGCGGCAGCGTGCGTCGATCGATTTTCCGCTGCTCTCGATTGCGGTGGCCGGCGACTTCGAAGGCGACGTCGTCCGGGACCTGCGGATCGTCGTGAGTGCGCTCGGCTCGCGGCCGCGTCAGCTCAGCGGGCTGGAAAAGATTGCTGCGGGCCAGCGGTTGACTGCCGAGGTCGTCGACGCGGTTGCAGAGCGCGCGTTCGCGCAGTGCCATCCGCTGGAGAACATCATCGTGGATCCGGAATGGCGGCGCGCGATGGTGCCGGTCCATGTGAAGCGTGCCCTCGCGGAACTGGGTGGCGCCTCACGGGAGGCAGCGGCGTGAGAGCCCGGCAGGCACCCCACGCGATCCGGAACACGGGAACAACGGACGGGCTGATCGTGTCGTTCAGTACGATGCCGCACGCGGAGGGCGGCACGATTCGCGAGCATCTGCTCGGCTGAGCCACATGCCCGAAGCATCGCTCTAACCCCGGAAGCATCGAAACCATGCGACATCCTGCACTTCTGCTCCTGCTGCTGGCGATCACCGTCGCGGCACCGGCCGCTGCGCAGCAGCGCCAGCTCACGGCCGACGACTACGCGCGCGCCGAGCGCTTCCTCGCGCCGAACACGGTCCCGCTCGTAACCGGCCTGGCAGGCTCGCCCGCCTGGCTCGAGGCCGGCCGCTTCTGGTACCGCACCACGACGCAGGACGGCGTCGCATTCATGCACGTCGACGCGGAGCAGGGCACGCGCACCCAGGCGTTCGACCAGCCGCGACTCGCCGCAGCCCTGGCAGCGGTGACAGGCGGACGCGTCGGGCTGGACCGGGTGCCGTTCCAGTGGATGGAACTGTCCAGGGACGGTCGCTCGATCACGTTCCGGATCCAGGGCTCCACGTTCGCCTGCGACCTGCAGCGCTACACGTGCGTCGCGGAGGAGCAGAGCAGCAACGGCCGTGCGGCGCCGCCCAGCTCGAGCGTCTCGCCCGACGGCCGCTGGGCCGCGTTCATCCGCGATTACAACCTGTGGGCACAGGAGCTCGCAACGGGCCGCGAGATCCAGCTCACGACCGACGGTGTCGAGGACTTCGGCTACGCGACGAACAACGCCGGCTGGACGCACGGCGACGACCCCGTCCTGACGTGGTCGCCCGACTCGCGCAGCATCGCGACGTTCCAGCATGACAGCCGCGGTGTCGGTGACATGGTGCTCGGTTCGACCACGGTCGGTCGACCGGAAAAGATGGAATGGGCATACCCGATCCCGGGCGACAGCGTCGTCTTTCGCATCCACCGCGTCGTCATCAACGGGATTGGCGAAGGCTCACCACAGGTCGTGCGGCTGCAGATGGAGCCCGATGTGCACCGCTCGACCGTGACCGACCACGTCGCATGCAGCGGCGGCACCGTCTGCGACCTGCAGTGGTACGACGACGGCTCGCATATCGCGTTCATCTCCAGCTCACGCGACCACAAGCAGGCATGGCTGCGCATTGCGGATGCGCGCACCGGTGATGTGCGCACGGTGCTGCACGAGCAGAGCAGCACGCAGATCGGCGATGCGTCGCTGAGCGAGGACCTGTGGACGGTCCTGCCGGAATCCAACGAGGTGATCTGGTGGTCACAGCGCGACAACTGGCTGCACCTGTACCTGTATGATCTGCGCACCGGTGAGCTGAAGAACCGGATCACGACCGGCGACGGCAACGTCACGGACATCCTGCACGTCGACGAGGACGCGCGCACCATCTGGTTCATGGCTCAGGGCAGGGACCCGCAGCGGGATCCATACTTCCGCCACCTGTACCGCATCGGCTTCGACGGCCGCAACGAGCAGCTGCTTACGCCCGAGAACGCAAACCACGACGTCGCACTCTCCGCCGACGGTCGCTGGATCGTCGATACGTACTCGACGCCCGACACGCCGCCCGTCACCGTGCTGCGCGACGGCAATGGCCGCGTCGTGCAGGAGCTCGAGCGCGCGGATATCTCGCGCCTGCTCGCGACCGGCTGGAAGCCGCCGACACCGATCCGCATGAAGGGGCGTGACGGCACGACCGACATCTACGGCCTGATGTACACGCCGACCACGCTCGACTCGGCGGCGAAGTACCCGATCGTCAACCGGATCTACCCGGGCCCGCAGGCCGGCAGCGTCGGCACGCGCAGCTTCTCGCCCGCCCGCGGCGACAACCAGGCCCTCGCCGAGCTCGGCTTCGTCGTGGTCGAGATCGACGGCATGGGCACGCCCGGCCGCTCCAAGGCGTTCCACGACACCTACTACGGCGACATGGGCGACAACACGCTGCCGGACCAGATCACCGGCATGCGCCAGCTCGCCGAGCGCTACCCCTTCATCGACATCGAGCGCGTCGGCATGTGGGGCCACTCCGGCGGCGGCTTCGCGACCGCGGCCGCCATGCTGCGCTACCCCGATTTCTTCGACGTCGGCGTCGCGCAGTCCGGCAACCACGACAACCGCAACTACGAGGACGACTGGGGCGAGCGCTACCACGGCCTGCTCGTCCCGCAGGGCTCGAGCGACAACTATGCCGAGGAAGCCAACCAGACCCACGCCGCCAACCTCCGCGGCAAGCTCCTCCTCGCGCACGGGGGCATGGACGACAACGTCCCGCCCTACAACACGTACCTGGTCGTGGACGCGCTGATCAAGGCGAACAAGGACTTCGACCTGCTGATCTTCCCGAACGCCCGGCACGGCTACGGCGCGGACAACAACTACATGATGCGACGCCGCTGGGATTACTTCGTCCGGCACCTGCTGGATGCTGAGCCGCCGGCCGAGTACCTGATTGGCGGATCACGCTGATTTTTTCTACCACGGAGGACACTGAGGACACAGAGCAGAAGTGCCGTAACGGCGTCGGCATCGAAACATCCGTTTAGTAGTAGTACTTCGCGGCATCGTAGCCGGCGACCCTCCGGTCACGCTACGACGCCGCGAAGCACACTTACAACAAAAAAATGCATCCCGGGCGTGGGGCATACGGCATCACCGCGACCGAAAAACTCCGTGTTCTCTGTGTCCTCCGTGGTAGAAAAAAATGCCAGCGATCGATCTGAGGAAAGCCCAGCCAGGTGACGAAGCAACCATCCTGCAATTCATCCGCGGCCTCGCCGAATACGAGCGGCTCGCCCACGAATGCATCGCCACCGAAGCGGACCTGGCCCGCTCCGTCTTCAGTGAGCGCCCGGAAGCCGAGGTCGTCCTCGCATACGCTGACAACGAACCCGCCGGCTTCGCCCTCTTCTTTCACAACTACTCGACCTTCCTCGCCAGGAAGGGACTGTACCTGGAAGACCTGTTCGTGCTGCCCGAGCACCGAGGCAAGGGAATCGGCCTCGCGCTGCTGCGTGAGCTCGCGCGCATTGCCGTGGAACGCAACTGCGGCCGCATGGAATGGGCAGTGCTCGACTGGAACCAGCCCGCGATCGACTTCTACGAAAGACTCGGCGCCCGCGCGATGGACGAGTGGAAGGTCTACCGTTTGACCGGCAATTCATTGACGAGCCTCGCGGCGCCCGGGAAGCCGTGACATGAGGCGCCGTGCCGGCGTCACGAGCAGGCAAACAAGAAAATCCTCCGCGCCTTCCGCGCCTCCGCGGTGAAACTCCTCTGTGGCCTCAGTGCGCTCCGTGGTAGACAAAACGAACGGGCGGTGCCGACAAAGACACCGCCCGGGCGAGGACCTCAGTTCCTCACCATCCGTTTCAGCTCGCGATGAATGCGGCTGACCCGCTCCACCTGTCCCCGCGCCGCGAATCGCTCGTAGAAGCCCTCCTGCCGGAAATCACGCACCCGCTCCGCCCATGGCTCGAGCCTGCGCTCGAATTCGCGGACGCGATCCTGCGCCGGGATGTCCTCGTCCGCGAGGTCGGCGGCGACGCGCAGCATGGCCTTGAGGGTGACCGGCCGCGTGACCATGTACCGCGGATCGCCCCAGGCCTCGCCCCACACGCGCTGCGCGGCCTTGAGGAAGTCGCGCACGTACGCGTAGTACTTCGTGGCGCCCGCTGACGGGGTGGGTGCATCATCGGGGTCGGGAAAGTCCGCCTTGATCCAGCGGTGCAGCTCGTTGAACAGCTCCGACTGCAGGATCCACTTCTCCTGCTTGCTGCGGCCGCCCAGGCGGTTGATGCGGTAGCGCAGTGGGCTGTCACCCTCGCTGTAGAGCATGTCGGCGATGCGCGCCGCGAGCTTGCGGTCGCGCGTCGCCCAGGACACCCGCTCGTACAGGTCGACCAGGTGGCTGCGGTTGATGCGCGTGGGCGTCGAATTGATGATCACGAACATCTCGGTCGCGAAATCATCCGCGCGGCCGTCGAAGATCACGGTCGGCACGCTGATCGTGCGGGCGTCGTCGGGATGATCGCGCAGGTAGAACTCGAGCGCGGCCAGGCGGTGCTGGCCGTCGATGATCAGGAACTTGTCGCGCGGCATCTGCAGGTCGCCCACGCTGTCCAGGTTGCCCATCGGCGAGAAGCGGAGCTGCTCGGGCGTGAACAGCAGCACGGTGCCCGGGATCGGCGGCTGCGAGCCCGCGGTCTCGTAGAAGTTCTGGATCGACTTCACCTTGGCCTTGGAGACCTGGCGCTGGAACGCCTTGTCGCTGCGCTCGATTTTCGCCACGAAGCGTGCGACGTCGTCGCCCTGCGGTACCTCGTCCGGCGCGATCTGCTCGCCGTCGCCGTAGAAGCGGCTGATGAAGCGGACGCGTTCGAGGATCTCCTCGGCGGGAAAGGCGACGAAGTAGAAAACGCCTTCCTTCTGTCGGATCTGGGTCGCTAGCACGTTACGCTTCCGGATTGCGGGGACACGGAAAACCTGCGGCCCGGCCATCTTGGGCCGGTCGGGTGGGCGGGTCAAGGCATGAGTCGGGGCTCGGTGCCGGCAGCGTCAGCCAGCGGTCTCGATGATCTGCCGGATCCGGCGGTGCTCGCGTTCCCCCCAGCCGCTCGCGCCCAGCTCTGCGAACGCATGGGCGGCTTCGGCGGCGCTCGCCTCGGCCTCGCTGTGCCGGCCGAGCTGCCGCTCGAGCTCGGCGAGGGCGGCGTGCACCTCCGCGCGCAGCAGCAGGTTGCCGCCCGGCTCCAGTGCCTGTGTCAGGGCGGCACGGGCGCCGTCATAGTCTGCCTCGGCGAGGTCTGCCAGCCCCAGCACCCGCCAGGCCTCGGCGGCGCCGTTCGGGTCGCCGAGCCGGTTGAAGGTGCCCAGGGCGTTGCGGGCCGTAGAGCGGGCGTGGGCGACGTCGCCGGACAGCAGGATGAGGAGCGCCCGCTCCTGCTCGACGCGCGCCAGCTCGTCCTGGCTGCCGTCCGTACGAGCGTGGATCGCCGCTTCCCGGAAGTGCTGCTCGGATTGTGCGACGAAGCCCGCGTCGCGGTAAGCGATCGCGAGGTTCTGGTGGGCCTGTGCGAGGCCGCGGCGGTGGCCAAGCCGCTGGTATGCGGCGATCGCGCGCGTGTGGCACGTCATCGCTTCCTGTGCGCGATCGGTCAGCGTGTACACGACGCCGAGGTTCTGGGTCGCACGCGCGACCCATTCGGAGTCATCGGCACGGTGGGCATCGTCGAGCAGCGCGAGCCACGTGCGCTCGGCACCATCGATCTCGCCGCGCTCGAAGAGCAGCATGCCCACCAGGTTCTGCTGGTGACGCAGCAGGCGGTCGTGACCATCGTGGCGCAGGCGCCCCCTGAGCGATCCGGCGAGCGCGAACGACGCATCGGCGCGACCGAGCCGGCGCCACACGTCAGCCAGCAGCAGCGGCAGCTCCGGGTCCGCGGAGTGCACGTCCACTTCCGCGGATTCGAGCAGCTCCGCCAGCGCGGGATAATCCCGGGCCTGGTTGAGCGCTCGCGCCCGCGCCAGCAGTGCGTCGTCGTTCGCGTTCCAGCCGCTTGCCATGGTCGTGCTCAGCTCGCGAGCGCGAATCCCGTGAAGCTGCGGATCTTCGCTTCCACCTCGTCCAGGTCCTCGAACCGGACCGAGCCAATCGCCCGCCAGGGGTCGTTCACGCGTTCCCGTTGCCACAGCTGAAGCTGCTGTTCCGTCTCCTCATCCTCCTCGTCCTCGTCACCATCGCCGTCGAGATCCGGGTTCGCCCGGACGTACGTCACCTCGAGCTCCGGCAGATGGTCCGGGTCGAACTCGAGCCCGGACGGCTCGAAGGTGAAGAGGAAGCGACCCGCATCGTCGACCTGTACGCTGATCAGCACGGAGTCGCCCTCGGCGTAACGGCGCCCGTCCGGCGCACGCAGCAGGGCGTCACCAGGAATGTCGAACTCCAGGAATTCCTCGCCCTCCTCGCCGGGCTCATCCGGCATGTAGCGCAGCACCAGCTCGCGATGCTCACCCTTCACGGCCCAGACGCTGCCCGCCCGCTCGGCGAGCGGGAACATCTCCTCGTCGAACAGGACGAACTGCAGCTCGTCGTCGGTGGCCCCTGGCGGACCGCTCGTGTCCGAACAGGCGAGCACGCTGGTGGCGAGCAGTACCGGCATCAGAAAGCGGAATGACATCATCCAGACCTCGATTGAGTGGGTGTTCGTGCACCCACGGGTGTGCACGCGCTGCGCCCGCAAAAGCCCGCGCAGCGACACAGCCGGGTCACTGTCAGGCTGACCTGCTGTGAAACAGGTGACCCGTTTCGCTACGCTTCCGGGGGTGCCGCCTCACTCAGCAGCCGGTACAGCCGCGAACGACTGATGCCGAGCGCATCAGCCGCGAGCGACTTGTTGCCGTCGAAGCGCATGACCATCGCCTTTGCCGCGGCAACTTCGATTTCGTCCATGCGCGCGGGAAACGGCAGAACGCCCGCCGCGGCACGAGGCGCGTCGGGCAGCACGTCGCTCCGTCCGAGGACCGGCCCGCCGAGCAGCACCGCCCGCTCGATTGCGTTGCGCAGCTCGCGGATATTGCCGGGCCAGTCGTGGCCGACCAGGGCGCGCCGCGCGCCGGCGTTCAGCTCAGGGACCGGCATGTCGTGGTCGTGGGCGAACTCGGCGAGGAAACGCTCGGCGAGCAGCAGGACATCGTTGCCGCGGTCGCGCAGCGGCGGGAGCTGGATGGGCACCACGCTCAGCCGGTAGTAGAGGTCGCTCCGGAACCTGCCTGCGGAAACGGCTGCGGACAGATCCACGTTGGTCGCGGCAACGACCCGGACATCGATGTCGAAGGACCGGACGCTGCCCAGTCTGCGCACCTGCCTGTCCTGCAGCACGCGCAGCAGCTTGGCCTGCGCCTCCAGTGAGATGTCGCCGATCTCGTCGAGGAACAGCGTCCCGCCGTGCGCCGCTTCGAACAGACCCGGCTTCGCGGCCTTGGCGTCGGTGAAGGCCCCGCGCTCGAAACCGAACAGCTCCGCCTCCAGCAGCGTGCCGGGAATCGCAGTGCAGTTGATCTCGACGAAGGGCTGGGATGCGCGGGGTCCGTTGTAGTGGATGGCGCGAGCCAGCAGGTCCTTGCCCGTGCCGGTCTCACCCGTGAGCAGGACCGTAGCATTCCGGTGCGGGATCACGCGAGACGCGCGCTCCAGCGCCGCAAGGAGCTCCTCGCTCTCTCCGGCGATGTTGGTGAAGTCGTACCTGCTGCGCTCCGCACGCGCCAGCTCACCAGCACGCTCGCGTGCGCGTGCGCCTGCGCAGCGCTCACCCAACCAGCCGCGCAGTGCCGCCTGGTCACCCGGCAGCGCGAAGTATTCGGACGCACCTGCTCGCAGTGCCACGGCCGCCGCACGATGCCCGGTGTCCGCGCCGGCCACGGCGACCGGCCGGGCGCCGGCCGCCCGCAGTGCCTGTACCGCCTCCACGCATTCGGTCTCCATCCCCGCAGCAGAAACGATGCACGCAACGACCTGGGGCGGCAGGTCCTCCGCCCCGGCCGCAATGACGCACTCCGCGTCCTCACCTTCGATCAGCTTCTGCCAGACGTCTGCGAAGGACTCACCCAGCTGTACGACCGCGATGATCGGTCGCATCCGCACTCCTGCACGAGGGCCGCCGTGTCGCGGGATCAGCCGGAATGTAGCGAAACGGGACGCCATCGGCACCGGGGCCGCTCGTGCCGGGCCGCGCGTTCCGCGTTGTGCCGCATGGGGTTCACTGCCGGCGCCGGCGAGCACACAGGAGTGAACGGCGATTGCACCTGCAGCCGGTCGACCAACTCACTCGATGCTTCACGGAGGTACACGATGGGAAGTCCCCGAATGCCGCGCATCGCGGCCCTGCTGCTGCCCGTTTTCGCAGTTGCGTGCAGCGAGAACACGACCGCCCCCTCGGACAGCACGCTGGTCCGCATCGGCTTCTCGACGTCCGGAGCGACCGCGCTGTTCGCGGGCGGGAGTCCCACCGCGGCCGGCCTGACGGTCGAGGGAACGAACGGCACGCTCGTGATCGACGACCTGCGCCTGGTGGTCGGGGAGTTCGAGCTGGAGCAGGAAGAGGACGACTGCCTGCCCGGCGGCGCAGCATGCGTCGACTTCGAGTCGCTTCCGTTCCTTGTAAACGTGCCGCTGGACGGCGGCACGGTGCAGGTCGCTTCGGACAACATCCCGGCCGGGGTCTACAGGGAGCTGGAGTTCGAGTCGATGGACTTCGAGTACGACGACGATGCGGATGATGTCGATGGTGACGACGAAGATGACCGGCCCGTCGAAGTACAGGCAGCACTGACGCAGATCCTCGAGCAGCTGCGCGCAGTGTATCCGGATCTGCCGCTCGGCGCATCCATGGTGGCGAGGGGCACGTTCACCCCGACTGGCGGCTCCCCCCAGCCGTTCACCGTCTACTTCGATGCAGAGGTGGAGATCGAGATGGAGCTGAATCCGCCCATCGAGCTGCCCGCATCCGACGGCTCGATGATCGTGGTGAATCTCCGACCCGAGCTCTGGTTCGTGCGCGATGGACAGGTGATCAACCTGGCGGCGTATGACGGCAGACTGATCGAGCTGGAAGTGGAGTTCGAGGACGGCTTCGAGGAGATCGAATTCGACGACGACTAGTCCGCGTCCCAGGCCAGCGCCGGCCGCAGCGTGGAGCACAGCACGCTGCGGCTGGCTTGCGTTCTCATGCCGCCCGCCTCCGCCGCGCCTCCGGCTTCGGCGCCGCCGCCGCCCGCCGCGCCGGTCCCTTGAGCGTGATCAGTGCAACGCCCGCCACGATGACGGCTGCGGCAACCCCCATCCGCAGCGTCAGTGCCTCGCCCGCAAAGAGCCACCCGAGGAAGACCGCGACCACCGGATTCACGTACGCGTACGTCGAGACCTTGGCCGGCGTGCTGACGCGCAGCAGCCAGACGTACGCCGAGTACGCGATGATGCTGCCGAAAACGACGAGGTAGAGCAGCCCGAGGACGGAGCGCATGCTCGCACCGGCCAGGTCCAACTGCCCCCACTCGCCGAAGACGGTGCCGAGCACGACCAGGCCGGTGCCGCCGGCCAGCATCTGCGCCGCCGTGGACATGCGGGGGGCAGGGAAATCGTGGCCACGGGCGAAGATCGAGCCTGCCGCCCAGGCGAAGCCGCCCAGCACGAGGATCCCCGCGCCCAGGCGGTCGATGCGATCACCACCCATGATCCCCTCGGGTCCGATGAGCAGGACCAGGCCGAGCAGGCCCAGCCCGAGACCGGCCACGACGCGGCCGGTTGGCCGCTCACCACCGCGCAGCCATTCCAGCAGCACCATCCAGCAGGGCACGATGGCTACGATCAGTGCGGCGACGCCGGAGGGAATCCGCGTTTCCGCCCATACCACGGCGCCGTTGCCCAGCATCAGCATCAGCAGCCCGGCGATCGCGCATGCCAGCCACTGCCTGCGCGTCGGCATTGGCACGCCTCGCGAGCGGGCCCACGCGAACAGGATCCCGCCCGCCAGGAGGAAGCGTGCGGCCGCCATGAGCAGCGGCGGGAGTGTCTCGATTGCGTAGAGGATCGCGAGGTAGGTGGATCCCCAGATGACGTATACGATTGCAAAAGCCGCGGCAACTTTCCCGCGGCTCGGTGCGGCTGGTGTCATGTATCACCTCGAGAGGCGCCGTGCGCCTTGCTTTCGTTCCGACAGACCGGATAATACCCTCGAGTCAGTCGTTCGGCATTCCGATTCCCGCTTTTTGATTCGGCTCCGGGAGGGCGTGTGAAGCTGAGCTGGGAAACCTTCGATCTGCGCACTGCGCACGCCTTCTCCATCGCTCGTCTGAAGGCGCCGCCGGTCCGCCGCGCCGTCTGGGTCCGCATCACCGATGCGGATGGAACCGAGGGCTGGGGAGAAGCAGCGCCGAATGTCTACTATGGTGAGACGGCTGAGACCGTCGAAGCGGTACTGACCCGCTATGTAGCCGCCGTGGAGGAGGCGTCGGCCGGCGATCCCTTCGCGCTGGAGCGGATCGAGCAGGCCGTGGAGCTGGCCGTGGGCCGTAACCCCGCGGCGCGCGTCGCGGTGTCTGCGGCACTGCACGACCTCGTCGGCAGGCGGCTCGGTGTGCCGGTCTGGAAACTGTGGGGACTCTCCCCCGATACCACGCCCGCCTCGTCGTTCACGCTCGGGCTGACCACTCCGGATGAGCTGCGCCAGTGGGTCCGGGACGCCGCCGGCTACCCGATCCTCAAGCTCAAGGTCGGCTCGCCCGGCGACGAGGAACTGCTGCGCGTCGTTCGGGAGGAGGCACCGGACGCGGTGATCCGGATCGACGCGAACACGGGCTGGACGCTCAAGGCGGCCGTCGCCCGGCTGCCCCTGCTGCACGAGCTCGGTGTCGAGCTGATCGAGCAGCCGTTCAGGGCGGACGACATCGAGTCGTTCCGCGTGCTCCGCGCCGAGTCCCCGATCCCGGTGGTTGCCGACGAGTCGTGCCGCACCGTCGCCGACATCCCGCGGCTGGTCGGCGCCGTGGACGGCGTCAACATCAAGCTCGAGAAGTGCGGTTCGCTGCGCGAAGCAGTGCGCATGGTGCACGTCGCGCGCGCGCATGGCATGCAGGTCATGCTCGGCTGCATGGTCACGAGCACACTCGGCATCGCGGCCGCCGCGCAGGTCGCGCCCCTGGTCGATTACGTCGACCTCGATGGCGCCGCACTCCTGGCCGAGGATCCCTTCGATGGGCCGGGCATGGGGACGGACGGCCGGATGCGCCTGAACGACGCACCCGGCCTGGGAGTGACTCGGCGGAGCTGAAAACGACGTCCAGCTCTGCTGGCGGGCACGAAGCCGCACGCAGCAATGACTGAGGCCTACCGCTGCGGCTCCACCCCCAGCACGCGCCGGTGGAAATCCTCCGGCATCGAGCGGTAATCGAGCGGCCCGTCCGTGCGGTAGTGGCAGTACGTGCACGTCCCCACGTGCGCGGACGTGCCGAGCTCGGGCCGCGGCGGCGGGCGCTGCCGCGCCAGCCGATACGCGGTGGCCGACGTCTGCACGACGTCGTGCACGATGCGGTCGCTCAGCTCCAGGTTGTGCTGCGCACCCGCGGTCTCCACCAGCGAGAGCATCCGGTCGGCGCCACCCAGCAACGTCTGCACCGTGTCATCCGCTTCTGCAAGCACGCGCCGCGCATCATCGAGATAGCTGCGTGCACTCGTGGTCCGCTGCCGCGCGCCCGTCAGCCACCAGTCGAGCACGCGTTCGTACTCGTTCGGGTGACAGCTTGCACACGCCTGCGCGGGGCCCCGGATCGGCTCCCCATTTTCGGGCGCGGCCTCGGGGATGTGGCAGGAGCGGCACGTCACGCCCGCAATGAACTTCACACTCGGCGCGCCCATCCCGTCCGGCAGCATGCCCAGCAGCAGCTGCTGCTGCGCGAAGTGCACGTTCGTATGACACGACGTGCAGGTCACGCTGGAGGGAAAGCCGGCCGACGGAACGTCGTGTGCCGCCGTATGACAGTCCGCGCACACGAGCTGAACGGCGGAGCTCATCCCGCGCACGTGGTGAACCCCCTCGTCGTGGCACGACGTGCAGCTCACGCCGCCGTGCTCCGGATGCAGGTCCGCGCCGGTGCCCTGCGCAAGCACCTGCTGTGCGTCTGCATGGCAGGCGGCGCAGCGCTCCGGCGCGACGGTCGTCGATGCCTCGGCGACGTCGTAGTGACAGCGCACGCACCCGGTCTCCAGCGCCGGCAGCATCGAGTGCGCAACGGGCACGGCCTGGCTGGTCAGCGCGGTGTGGTCCGGTGAGCTGTGGCACGTGCGGCACGCCAGCTCGTCGGTGCCGGAAACATCCGAGAGATGACACAGTGCACACGCATCCACGCTGGCGACGAGCGGTTCCTCACCACTCTGGTGCGTGTGACAGCCGGCACACGTCGGCTGGATGTCCGTCGTGCGGCCGTGATCGCGATGATGGAACGTCGCGTTCGCGACCGAGACCTGCGCAGGGCCGTCGTCCGTGTGGCAGCCGGACGTCGCGCACGCCTCGCGCGGCACGGCTCCCAGCCGCCCGGCCAGCGCGGCACCGCGATGACAGCCGGCACAGGAGATGTCGGCGTGCGGATCGTCTGCTTCGTTGGTCGCCGCAGTCTGCGGCGCGTCGGTCGACGGCTGCTCCTGTTGCGGCCCGGGCGCTTCCTGCCTGCTGTCGCCGCAGCCGGCAGCCAGCACGAGCAGGAGCGCGGTCAGCAGAGTGCGGCCCATAGGATCATCCCGATGGTGAAGAGACCGACGCCCCATGCGATGAAGCCGCCAACCACGCTGATGAGCGTCTGCCTGCGCGACGGCGGCGGCGCAACCCGGTCGTGGATCGAGACGTCGCTGACCGGCAGTCGCTCCGCCGCACTCAGCTCGTCCTCCATCGCGGGATGCTCCTCCAGCATGTACTCCTTCGTGCCGCGTCCCGTGAACATCACCGCGTCGAGCGGGAACTTGTCCGGACGCAGGTGCACGTTGAAGAAGTGGATCGTGAAAAGGAACGCGGACGCGATCATCGCCTCGTACATGTGGAACACCGTGGCGACGTTGAACAGCCAGCCCGGCAGCAGGCGACCGAAGAACTCCGGGTACCAGAGCAGGAAGCCGGAGCCGCCGATCACGATGAAGCCCCAGATCTCGCCGAAGTAGTCCAGCTTCTCCAGGTAGCCGTACCGCCCGAACGTGGGCCGCTCCGCCCTCCCGAAGAACCACTTCCACATCTGTACGAAATCCCTGCCGTCCTGCACCCCCGGCAACAGCGTGTCCGAACCGACCAGCCACTTCTTCTTGTTACGTGCGCGAAAGAAGCCCACCGCGACATACACGATGTGCGCCGCCGTGTACGCAACCATGATCACCGCTGCCGTGCGGTGGATGCGCCCCGCGTTCTCGACGCCACCCCAGAAATTCATCAGCGGCCCCGCAAAGGGGGCGCACGAGAAGGCGAGCGGGATGCCGGTCAGGATGAGCACGTAGAACGTGATCATCGCCAGCGCGTGCACCCAGCGGTGGAACAGGTTGAAGCGCCAGAAGTAGGGGCCGTGCCCGCGCTGCGCCGAGTCGAGCGCTGCGTTCTGCTGGATCGTGCTCATCGGCCTCTGCCCTCCCCGTGTGCGTCGGAGCCGTGACCGTGACCTTCCTTCCTCTCCTTCTCGATCTTGCGCCACCACAGCAGCGTGTGGGCGCCGAACACGATCAGCACGAACGCGAGCAGGCCGTTCATGAAGAAGAAGGACGCCGTGATCCACAGGTTGCGATCCGGATTGAACGGGTCCGGGTGCGAGTCGTACGCGACGAACTGTTGACGCGCATACCGGTGACACTGGCTGCAGGTATCGATCAGGTTCGCCTCGTGCACCAGGGAGCGCGGGTGCTCCTCCGGATAGACACGGTGTGCCCCGTGACAGTCGGAGCAGGTCGCCGATACCGCCGAGCCGAGCTCCGCCGCCTGCCCGTGATACGACGCCGCCCACGTGTCCATCGCCCTGTCGTGACACGTGCCGCACGCCTGCACGCTCGCGGTGACGAAGCCGGTATCGGCCGGAGCGTACATGTCATGGCCGCCATGACAGTCGATGCAGGTCGCGGCGACGCCGTCGCCCGTCGCGTCCGTGCGCTGGTCGTGTGCACGCGTCGCGGCCGCGAGCTCCGCGTTGCCGTGCACGTCCTCGCGCCAGGCATCCAGCGCTTCGACGTGACACGCACCGCAGGTCGCCGCAACGTGCTGCGGTGCGAGCTCCGACTGCGGGTCGTCGGGGGAGCCCGTGTCGTGCGGCTCATGGCAGCCGGAACAGGGGACCTCCTGCACGTGCGGATTGTGCGCGGGCAGCTCCGCATCGCGATGGCATGCGACGCAGCGCGCGTTCATTGCGTCCGTGCCCGCCGCAGCCAGCAGCGTCTGCACGCTCTCGACCTGGTGCACGGTATGGCAGGACGAGCACTCCGCGACGTCCCCCTGGGTTCCCGCATGTGCGCCACCCTGCCACCCCTGGTGCTCCTCCGCATGGCAGTCCGCGCACGTCTGCGTCGCCGCCGACGGCGGGTGCGGGAACGTGCGGAAGTCGGTGTGACACTCCGCACACGTGAGATGACCGTGGGCCGACGGCTGCACATCGCTGAACGGGACGAGCAGCGTGCGCGCCTCCGCGACGCTTTCCGTGTGCTGGCGCAGCAGCTCGAGCTCGCCGTGGCAGCGCTCGCACGTGGGCGTCTCCGTGATCGGCGGAGGCAGCTCCGCCACCCCGCCACGGTCTGCAATGAAGCTCTCGAGGGGAGGCGTGCGCGCTTCGCGGCGTGTCTCGAGGCGGGCCTGGCGCGCAACATCGCGCGGCGGTGCGTTCCAGATCGTCGCGATCCATACCGCCGACAGCGCGATGAGGAGCAGGAGACCGGCGACAGCCAGCAGGCGCATGGTTCTGCCCGGCGGGTTCTGCATCCGCTCAATCCTCCTTTTCGTACTTCTTCAGCCGGTTGCGGATCTGGTGGCGGCTCAGCCCCAGCAGCCGACCGGCTTCGGTCTGATTGCCGCGCGCCTGGCGCAGTGCTTCCTCCAGCAGGGCGCGCTCGAGGCCCTCGAGATCGATACCATCCGGTCCGATCGTGATGCCCGCCCTGGGGTGTGTCGCGCCCGTGAGCTCGGGCGGGAGCAGGGCCGGCTCGATCCACTCCTGGTCTGCGAGCAGCACTGCCCGCTCGAGTACGTTGCGCAGCTCGCGGACGTTGCCCGGCCAGTGATAGCCGCTCAGCACGCCGAGTGCATCGGGGGAGAGCCCGCGCACACGCCGGCCGAACTCACGGTTGAACTCGTCGATGAACAGCTTCGCGAGATCGGGCACATCGTCGAGCCGCTCGCGCAGCGGTGGCAGCCGCAGTGGCAGCACCGAGAGGCGATAGAACAGGTCCGCCCGGAAATTGCCCGCGCGCACTTCCTGCTCGAGGTCACGGTTCGTCGCTGCGACCAGTCGCGCATCGACGTGCAGGTCGCGCGTGCCGCCCACACGCCGGAACGTGCGGTCCTCGATGAACTGCAGCAGCTTGCTCTGGAGACGGGGCGAGAGCTCGCCGATCTCGTCGAGAAAGAGTGTGCCTTTGTCCGCCAGCTCGACCAGCCCGCGCTTCATCGCGCGTGCGTCCGTGAACGCGCCCTTCTCGTGGCCGAACAGCTCAGACTCCATGATCGTCTCGGCGAGTGCCGAGGACGTCACGGTCACGAAAGGCCCGTCCGCTCGCGGGCTGAGCCGGTGAATCGCACGCGCGAGCACGCCCTTGCCCGTTCCGGTCTCACCCAGGATCAGGACCGTCGACGTATCGGCGGGCGCGATGCGCTCGACCAGTGCGAACACCTCGCGCATCGGTGCACTGCTGCCGATCATCGTGCCGCCCGCACTGCGCTCGCGCAGCTCGCGAACCTCCCGGCGCAGCGCAGTCATCTCCAGCAACCGCGCGATCGCCGCCTCGAGGCGATCCAGCGAGAAGGGCTTCTCGAGATAGTCGCGCGCCCCGCGGTGCAGTGCTTCCACTGCCGCGGCGACCGTGGCATGCGCGGTCATCATGAGGACAGGGACCTCGAGCGTCGTCAGCTCGCCGATCAGCTCAGTGCCTTCGCCGTCGGGCAGCTTCACATCCAGCAGTGCGAGATCCGGCGCGTGCTGCGCAATACGGGCGCGCGCCTGCTTCAGTGAATCCGCCTGGTCCACGATGTAGCCGGCACGCTCCAGCCGCTCCACGATGATCGAGCGGAGAAAGGAATCGTCGTCGAGCACCAGGATGCGTACGGTGTTCATCCGGTGCCCCCCGTCTCCTCGCGCAGCGCCGGCAGCCGCACACAGACCGTGGTGCCCTCGCCCGTGCGACTCTCGATCGTCACCGTGCCGCCGTGTGCGTCGGCAATGCGCGCAACGAGCGGCAGGCCGAGTCCCGTGCCGAGCGGCTTCGTCGTATAGAACGGCCGCAGCACGTGGTCGATCATCTCCGCCGGGATGCCGGGGCCGTTGTCACTTACGCGCAGCACGACGTCCGCGCCCTCGCGCGCCACGCTCACCATCACGGCCCCCTCGCCGTTCAGGGCCTCGGCGGCGTTCAGCACCAGGTTCTGCACTACCTGCTGCAGCCGGCGCTCATCGCCACGTACGTCCAGCGCGTCGTCCGCGTAGCTCCGGCGCAGCGTTATCCCGGCCACGGCGGGGTGACCGCTCACCTCGATCAGCGCGGCATCAGCGGCAGCACGCATGTCGACGGAAGCCGTGCCGGGTGCCAGCGGCCGTGCGAGTGCGAAAAGATCCTGCACGGACGTGGACAGGTGGCCGATCTGCGCGTTTACACCTTCGAAGAGGTCGCGCGCACGGCCATCCAACGCGTACTCCTGCTCGAGCACGTTCAGCGCGGTGTGCATCGTGGCGAGCGGACGCTTGAACTCGTGCGCCATCTCTGCGGCGAGCTGACCGACTTCGGCCAGCTGCTCCTGCGCCGCAAGCCTGCGACCCTGCTCCTCCGCGAGAGACGATGCCGCATGCTCCCGCTCCATCAGCGTTGTGACCGACGCCTCCAGCTGCCGCAGCTCGTCGCCGCGCGGCGACTCCGCGTGCATCAGCTCTCGCATCCGCTCCAGCGGTTGCACGACTTCGCGCTCCAGCATCAGCCAGATGACGATGGCAACCAGCAGCAGCGACACGAACAGCAGCGCGACGGCAAGGCGGGACCCACGCGTCATCGCACCCTGCAGGGGCTCGAGCGAGAACTCGACTTCGAGGAGGGCGTCGCCGGGGATGCGCAGTGGCATGAACGCGCGGACGCGCGCGTCATCGTCCTCGATGCGGGCGACGCCGGCCGAGCCCAGCGTCGCCGCGTCCGGGAGCCAGAGCCCCGGGCGGCGCTGACCTTCCTCCGACGTGGCCGCGGACGCCACGATCTGCCCGCCGGCAGCGTAGACGCGCGCGCCGGCAACAGCCGACGACGTCGTCAGTCGGCGCAGCACCCGCCGCGCGTCCTCCGTTCGACCAGCGCGCAGCGCCTGCTCCACGGGAACGTGCACCGATGCCGCCGCGAGCAGCGCCTGCGCTTCCGCTGCACTGATCGACTCCGTTTTCCAGTAGCCGAACGAAAGGTAGGTCGTCACGCCCAGCAGAATCGCGCCGACACCGGTGACGGTGACCAGCACCTTGCGGCGCAACGGCAGCGCACGGAGTCGCCTCGTCCAGCTCATCCCTCCCTCATTGCCAGGGCACGGCAGAGCCGTTCGGTCCTGCTCGCCGGCTTCGGCTGTAGCAGGCGGGGCAGCAACGGTGCGCAGCCCGCTACGTCGTGTGTACCGACCCACGTTAGGACTGTGCGCATTTTCGCGCACCCGCAAAGAACGGCGGGCCGCGTGGGGTGATTCCCTACGCGACCCGCCAGCCGGACCAGTCGGCTCGACCCTGTTCTGTCCTCGGAGCTGCGCCCGCTGCCGCGGACGCAGCGCCCTGCATCAGATCGCGACCACTGCCGCGAGCACCGCGACCGCTGCGGCATTGGCCACCAGCGCCGCGCCCAGTCCGCGCTTCCAGTACAGCGTGCCGAAGACCAGTGCGGGCACCACCACCGCCAGCATCAGGTACGCCAGGCCCGCGAAACCCGGGAACCCGACCCCGATCACCGCTGGCAGGTAGAGCACCACCTGCACCGCCGCAGCCGCGACGACCGCGAGGACGGCAGCCTCGGTCCGCGTGAAGCGACGCCGGAGGAGCATCCACGCCACCAGGGTCACCACGCCCAGCCGGAGGAGTACCTCGTCGACCAGCGCCCGACCGGCCGCCACCAGCACCATCGTCAATCCGAACTCCGCCGCGATCGGCGCTGCGATCGGTGCCGCGGCAAACGGTGCTGCGATCAGGCCCAGTGCGACACCCGCGACCAGCCCGACGGCCAGGTCACCGAAGACGCGCGGGTTCTCCTCCGGGCCGACCAGCGGCCGCGGCGCGGGCAGGCCACGCAGGGTGCGCAGTGCGACGACCACGAGCGGCGTCACCAGCCACACCGCCAGCAGCCCGCCGCCGAGCACCGCGCCCAGCGCTGTCGTCCGGACCCGCAGGCCGAAGAAGGCAGGCGCGTCCACGAGCAGCAGCGTGACCAGCGCCACGAACGCCGCTCCGATCAGCACACCACCCGTCCGGCGCTCGGGCCAGCGCACGAGCGCATTCTGCATCGCCTGCCACCCGTACCTTGCCGCAACCGCGACCAGCACGGCTCCGATGGCCCAGCCTGCGCCGCTGCCCGCCAGCGCACCGACCCTCCCGAGATACAGGGCAACCTGCGTCATCGCGATCCAGCCGGTCGGCAGGAAGGCGATCGTTGCGAGCGGAATCGCGTACAGGGCTGCCAGTGCCACGCCCCGCAGTGCCTCCTCCCGAGCGACGTCGCCACGGCCCAGCACGCCCAGCATGCCGCCGTGCACGAAGCCGAGCACCACACCCACCACGTACAGCGGAACAGCGGTCAGCAGCACTGCATGCCCGCGCATCTGACCGAGCAGCGTCATTACGGCCATGTAGACACCGCCCAGCAGCACGCCGCCGGCAATCGCAAAGGTCAGCGCCACCCGCCCCGCCAGTCCCACGCCGGTCCGGAGACCAGCACCCGTGCGGCCCTCGGCCGCCATGATTCCTGTTGTCATCGTTCCCTCCGTCCTGGTCCGGCTGCCCGTCCTCGGGCGGCCGACCTCCTCTATGACACGTTCCGGACCGGACCGGCATCGAGCAGAGAAAACGTTGTGGGAGAATGTCTATGGTGAGTTCTGTCGGGACGGGCGCAGACGGGAAAGGCGGAAAAGCGCGCGATCTCACGCACCACGGGTGCGCGGAATCGCGCACCCGGCGGTGTTCACGTGAGGCGGGCCGGGGAGCTTGAAGTGCAGGGGCCGGTCAGCGGTGCCGACGCGCCGCGGCGTCAGTCGTCAGCCCAACAGCGTGTCGAGGTCACGCGTGTCACGAACTTCGACCCGCTCCGTCGTCATCGCTGCGGCCGCGGTGTCCGGATCCTTCATGCCGTTTCCGGTGAGTACGCAGACGCAGGCCGACGCGCGGGCGACCAGCCCCTCGCGGACGGCAAGCCGCAATGCGGCCACGCCGGCCGCGGATGCGGGCTCGCAGAACACGCCGCTCAGCCGCGGAATCGTGCGCCACGCCTCGAGGATCGCCTCGTCCGCCACGGCGCGAAACGCCCCGCCGGATGCGCGGACCACCTCGATCGCGGGCTCCCACGTTGCCGGCCGTCCGATGCGGATCGCGGTGGCGACCGTTTCCGGGTGCTCGACCGGTGCCCCGCGCACGAACGGCGCAGCGCCCTCCGCCTGGCCGCCGATCACGAGGGGAAGCCGGGATGTCCGACCGGCATCGTGATCACGACGGAACCCGCGCCACCAGGACGTGATGTTCCCCCCGTTTCCGACCGGCAGCGCCAGGACGTCGGGCGCATCACCGAGCGACTCGATCACCTCGTACGCGCCCGTGGTCTGCCCCTCGATGCGGAAGGGATTGACCGAGTTCACGAGCGCGATCCCCGGTCGGCCGGCTGCCTCGCGCGCCAGCGCCAGGGCGTCATCGAAGCTGCCCCGGACAGACCCGATGCGCGCCCCGCACGCGATCGCCTGCGCCAGCTTGCCGGCAGCCACCTTGTCGGCGGGGAGCAGCACCACGGCACGCACGCCGGCGGCCGCTGCATACGCCGCGGCACTCGCGGACGTGTTGCCTGTCGAGGCGCACAGCACCGTGTGAGCGCCGCTCTCGATCGCCCGGGCAACGGCAAGCACCATCCCGCGGTCCTTGAACGAGCCGGTCGGGTTGGCCCCCTCGAACTTCAGCCAGAGCTCTTCGACACCCGTCCACTCGGCGAGGCGCGGCGCATGGACCAGCGGTGTGTCTCCCTCGCCCAGCGACAACTGCGGCGTCGCGTCGGTCAGCGGGAGCCGGTCGCGCCAGCGCGTGAGGATGCCCGGCGCGTCGAACCGCGTGTTCATGTGTGCAGAGGACTCGTGAGTGCGCGTCATTGCTCGAGCGCGACGACGCCGCGGCGGTCCGCGTCGCTCGTGAACGCGACACCGCCGCCGAACGTATCCGCCATCGCCTCGGCCACGGCTGCGGCGCGCTCGCGCGAGGCGACGGCAATCAGGCCCGACCCGCTGCCCGAGATGGTGACCGCCAGTGCACCCGCTGTCCGGGCCGCGTCCATGGCCTGCGCAGCGTGCGGGATCAGCTTCAGCCGATGCGGCACGTGCAGCTCGTCCTCGAAGCCGATGCGCAGCAGCTCCGGGTCACCTGACGCGAACCCCTGGACCAGTGCGGCAACGCGCCCGAGCCCGCGCGCGGCGACGTCGTGCGGCACCACCGTCGGCAGTGCCTCGCGGGCGACGCGTGTCGATACCTCGGCGTCGGGGGCCGCGAAGGCAAACGTGACCTCGTCGGCGAGGGGCAGCGGCATCGCGCGCAGGACACCATTGCCGCGCGCCACTGCCACGAGCCCGCCATACAGCGATGGCGCCGCGTTGTCCGGATGATGCTCGAGCTCGTATGCGCGCTCCAGCTCCGCGGGCCGGTCGAGCGCGCGACCCAGCGCGGCGGCTGCGAGGACGAGCCCCGCGACCGTGGCGGCGCCGGAGGAGCCCAGGCCACGCGCAATTGGAATGTCCGACGTTGCCCGGATCAGGCCCGTTGCCGACTCGATGCCGCGCGCACCGAGGCCAGCGCGAAATGCGCGCAGCAGGATGTCGTCGTCGTTCTCGCCGGAGATCGAGCGGAGCGTGCCGCCGCGTTCGATGCGCAGTGGCTCGTCGTCGGGCAGGTAGCGGGCGTCCAGCCAGCGCTCGAGGGCGAGGCCGATGCAGTCGAAGCCGGCGCCGAGATTGGAGGTGCTGCACGGTACGCGAACGGCCGCAGCGTGCAGCGCGTCGGGGGTCAGAGGAGTTCCAGGATCTGGTCCGCGTGTTCTTCCGGCTTCACCTTCGGCAGCACGTGCGCAATGCGGCCGTCTTCATCGATGATGAACGTCGTGCGCTCGTTGCCCCAGTACTTCTTGCCGTACATCGACTTCTCCTTCCACACGCCGTACGCGTCGGCAACGGCGTGGTCCTCGTCCGCCAGGAGCGTGAAGGGGAGGTCGAACTTGTCCCGGAACTTCTGATGGCTCTTCACCGAGTCGGGACTCACACCGAGCACCTTGGCGCCCGTCTTCTCGATGTCGCCGATCCGGTCACGCAGCCCGCACGCCTGTTTGGTGCACCCCGGCGTGTCGTCCTTGGGATAGAAGTAGAGAACGACCTTGCGACCGCGCAGGTCGCGCAGGCTGAGGTCGTGCCCCTCGTCCGTCTGCAGCTTGAATTCCGGCGCGGGTGTGCCCGGTGCCGGCATCTCGCCTGTCTTCGCCTCTGTCGCCATTACTCTCCCGAATCCAGCACCTGTGCCGCAGCGGCGGGTGCCGTTGCAGTGTCCTCACGCCAGAGCGAGAGGCCGAGCAGGA
>DASTYK010000187.1 GCA_035764935.1 Longimicrobiales bacterium
CAGGATCCCGGCGCGCGCACTACGCGGCAGATCCAGCTCGCGCGCCACTCTACGCAACGCCGGAGCGAACCTGTGCATCGCCATCCTCCGGTTCGATGAACGCTGCCACCTGTGACGCCAGCACGCGCCACTCACGCGCGATCTTCGTCAGATAACGGCGCCCCGCCCTGGTCAGGGAGTACTGCTTCCGGGCACGTCCCTGCGCCGGATCCGACCAGTCCCCTCCGACCACACCGTCTTCCTCGAGGCGGTGCAGGATCGGGTACAGCGTACCGTGCTGAAAGCGAAAGAAGCCGCCGCTCCGCTCCTCGACTTCGAGAGCGATCTGATAGCCGTGCATCGGCGCATGCGACAGCACGGACAGGATCAGCAGCTCGTTGATCCGCCGCGTGGTGAGCTGGCTGTCGAAGGAGTCGCTCATACGTTCGTCCGTGCTGGCCAGGCCCGGACGCGCAGGCGTGCGATGCCCGCGGTCCGTACCGGCGGGAAGTGATCCGCCGTTCCGTATGATCGAACTATATATATCGACCATCTATATAGATCAATAGTGATGCCTACCGGACGTCTGTCCGGTGCAGCCGGCGATGTGTCCGGCCGCCCGAGATCCACAGCGCTATGCGCGTCTCCTGCCCCATAACCCGGCACCTCCGGTCCCACCGGGCGTCACAAACTCTTGCCGCCGGTCGTCGCATCGGGAGAATTCACTGGTGCGCAACACACCCTCCCAGCAGCCGGAGTACTCACATGCAGAATCATCGATTGGGCCTTGCCGCGTGTGCGGCGGTCGTGACGCTCGCACTTCCGATCAACCTGCAGGCGCAGGAGCACGGCCATGCCCCGGGTGCTCAGCCTGCGGCCGTCGCGTCCCTGCTGCGGGATCTCTCGCAGGTCGAGCAGAAGCTGATCTCGCTGGCGGAGGCGATGCCGGAGGAGGCGTTCGCCTGGCGGCCGGCGGAGGGGGTCCGCTCGGTGGGCGAGGTGGTGATGCACATTGCGGCGGACAACTACTTCCTGCCGACGTTTGCGGGGCACCCGGCGCCGGCGGAGACGGGGATCAAGAGCGGCGACTACCCGAGTGTGCAGGCGTACGAGGGGCGGCAGGTGAGCAAGGCGGAAGCGGTGCAGGCGATGCGCGATTCCTTTGCGCACCTGCGCGGCGGGATGGAGATGGCGGACGATGCGTTTCTGTCGAGCCAGCTGGATGTGTTCGGCACGCAGATGAGCGGGATGGATCTGTCCGTGATCACGACGACGCACCTGCACGAGCACCTCGGGCAGCTGATCGCGTATGCCCGTTCCAACGGTGTCGTGCCGCCGTGGAGCCGGAGCTGACGCGACGGATCAGCGGGGCTCGTTGGCGATGCGCCGATCGCCGACGCCGGCGATCGGCAGCAGTGACATGGAGCGCAGGTTGACGATGTAGCCGTTGAAGCCGCTCAGCACATCGAGTCCGAGCCGGCAGTCGGAGCCGCGCTCGATGAGCGAGTCGACGGCTACGGTATAGGCGGGCATGTTGAACAGCCGGGCCGAGGTTTCGCCCAGCGTGAGGGTCACGTTGTCGAGGACCCACGCCGGCACGAGTCGATCGCCTGCGACGCCGGCGATGCGCACGGTGTCGGGGCGGCCCTCGTCCTGGATCCGGGTCTTCATGCGCTCGTAGAAACGCAGGAAGAGCGCGCTGTGTGTTGCGCCGGTGTCGAGGTCGCAGACGACCTGCTCGTTCAGCACCTCGAGCTGTACGACGGGCATGAGGAAGCGCAGCGCGAGGTTGTGGACGTCGTAGCTCGGCACCCTGTTCGGGATGTGCATCACTCCATTGCGGCGGAACTCGACTTCGCCGAGTGCGTCGAGCACGGGGAAGCCGAGGATGCCGGGGATGGAGAACTGCGGATCGCGCCCGAGCACCTCATCGGGAGCGACGAGGAACGCGACGTTCTCGATCTCGATCCCGCCGAGCCGCAGCCGCGGCGCCACGGTCACATCGGCGACGAACCGTTTTCCGGTCGACGTGCCGATCTCCACGTCCGCGTGGCGGATCTCGAGGCCCAGCGACTCCGCCTCCGAGCGCCGCATGACGGACAGGTTGGCCCCGGTGTCGAACATGTAGGAGCGGAGCGAGTCACCGATCACGACGGGCACGCGCGCGTACCTGCCGCGCGGGATGCTGGTGGAGGTCCGCCGCACGACGCGCTGAGGCGCCACGTCCGCGAGGGCGCGTGCGATGCGCAGCTCGTTTTCCGTTTCCGCCCGGAGCAGCGAGTCGAGGTTCTCGAGCGCGAAGAAGTGCTCTGCTGCGGCGGCCGCAGCGGCGTACTCGTGGAGTCGGAAGTGGTTGCGGTAGCGTAGCCGGTGGGCGACCGCGCGCATGCTGCCGTTGATTCCGTCGAGACCCGGGCCGAGCAGGTCCAGCTGCCGGTTGGACTCGATGGGGTCGTTGAATGCGTGAGCGACGATAGCGCGGAGCAGCGTGACGCGCGCGTCGTCCAGCGTCGGCTGCTGCTCGAGTGCGGTGCGCAGGCCGAAATAATCCCGGCGCTCGTACATCTCGACCAGCTGCCTGACTTCGTCATGCGACGACCACACGCGGATGGATGCGCATCCGGCGGGAAGCAGCAGCAGCGCGAGCCAGGAGAAACGGTGCAGCCGGTGCATCCAGGGCTCCTGCGAATCGAATGCGGCGGGTGAGCCGGCCATGGTCGGGCCGCCGGCGACTCCAGCCCGGAGCCGCAGCGGTCGGCGCGGGCGATGGCGTCGCCGGCTCACTACAGTGTAACGCCGTGAGGATCACCCGTGTGACGACCTTACCCCTGGAAATCTGACACGGTTCATCCGCGGGGACGAATGACGGGTCTCCGGATTCGATGTGCAGTTTCCGGTCGATCAGCGGAGCCCGGGAGGTTAGCATCGTGGGAGCCACTACCCTCGAACGGAGCACCGGGAGCCCCGGATGAACACGACGATCGAACGCACGCTGCCGCCGGCGGACGAGATGTACGGTGCGCTGCTCGCGCGTGACACCCGCTACGACGGCATCTTCTTCACGGCGGTCCGCACGACCGGCATCTTCTGCCGGCCCACGTGCCCCGCAAAGAAGCCGGACCGGCGCAACGTCGATTTCTTCGCGTCGGCGCGCGCTGCCCTGGCTCACGGGTTCCGGCCCTGCCTCCGCTGCCGCCCGATGGAGCCGCCCGGCGCCACCCCGGAGCCGATCCGTCTGCTGCTGGCCGAGATCGAGCGTGCGCCGATGAACCGGCTGCGCGACGCCGACCTGCGCGCCCGGGGTCTCGAGCCCGCGGCGCTGCGCCGCTGGTTCCGCACCCATCACGGGATGACCTTCCAGGCGTACCACCGCGCACTGCGGCTTTCCCGCGCGCTGGGCCAGCTCGCGAGCGGCGCCGACATCACCCGCGCTGCCTTCGACAACGGCTACGATTCGCTGAGCGGCTTCCAGGATGCGCTGCGCCAGATCACCGGGCGCTCCCCGGCGCGCAGCCGGAACACGACGGTCGTGCACCTCTCGCGCGTCCTGACGCCCCTCGGTCCGATGCTGCTCGGGACTGCCGACGAGCAGGTTTGCATCCTGGAGTTCACGGATCGCCGCATGCTGGAAACGCAGCTCACACGGCTCAGCCGGAAGCTGGGGTGTGCCTTTCTGCCCGGATCGACCGACGTGAGTCGCCGGATGGAAGGGGAGCTGGCGGAGTACTTCGCCGGTGAGCGCCGCGTCTTCGAGACCCCGGTCGCCACGCCCGGCACGGACTTCCAGCAGCGCGTCTGGGCCGCACTGCGCGAGATTCCCTTCGGCACCGTGCGCAGCTACGGCGAGCAGGCGCGCGCGATCGGTGAGCCGAACGCGGTGCGCGCCGTCGCGCGCGCGAACGGCGACAATCGCATCGCGATCGTGATCCCCTGCCACCGCGTCATCGGTGCGGACGGCACGCTGACCGGCTATGGCGGCGGACTCTGGCGCAAGCAGTGGCTGCTGGAGCACGAGGGCTGGACTTCACCCGGCACCGGTTCCGTGACGAGCGCGCAGACAGAGCTGCTCTGAACGCCGGGGCGCCCCCGCGCGGGCGCCCCACCGGTCAGCGGCTACTGCCCGGGCGCGTAGCGACGCTCGGCGTGCGCCTCGACGTCCGAACGGTAGAAATACACGTCGCGCAGTGCGCCCATGGCGTAAATCGCTGCCTGGTCGTCGAAGTGGGGCGAGGCCGGATCCCCGCTCTCGCCGCCCGCGGAGACGGCCCTGGCCCGTACGCTGTCCCCGAACTCCACGACCGCAACGAAGCTGTTGCCGCTCGTGCCGTACCACTTCTTCGTGTTCGGGTAGGGCCGTGCGCCGAACGAGGCCAGCGAGCCCCAGCGCGCGGAGGTGAACGGCACCGGGATGCTGTGCCTGGCGTCGTCGAAGTTGGGGCCGATCTCCGGGCTGATGCGCTGGAAGCGGTTGATGTGCCACCACGGGACCTGCCACGTGCCGAAGTCCTCCTCCAGCCGGGCCACTGCGCCCGCGAACGATGACAGCAGCACCTCGTCATCGGCGTGGCCGTGAGCGATGAAGTCCTCACCGGACATTCCACGCTCGCGCGCGTCCGCGGCAACGGCCCGAAGCACGTCCTCCCCCCAGAACACCGCGAGCGACGTTGCGACCGAGTTCACCCCCCAGCGGTAGTCCCAGTCGCGCAGCACCTCGGCCGCCTGGACGATGCGCCACGCTGCGTCGATCTCGTCGACGGCCTGGAGCAGCGCCGGCACCATCTCGGCAAACGACGGCAGGTAGCTGTCGTACGCCAGCTCCGTGAGCGACGCCATCGTGAACGGATCCGGATCCTCGAGCAGCATCAGCGCGTGCTTGCCGCGCGGCGACTCCGCCGTCGTGGTTTCGACATAGGCGGGATAGTCCTCGCGCCGGGGGCTGTCCGGCCCCGCCGCGGACCACGGCCAGTTGTTCACGTTGTAGACCCAGCCGATGTCCGGGTTGACCACGTTGGGCGTCTCCTCGTAGGAGAGCACACCGTCGTACGCGGTCGCGGGGTCACTTCCATCCACCGGCTGCGACCAGTCGAAGCGCGGGTCACGACGCGGGATGTAGTTCGAGTGGAAGTACGCGATGTTGCCTTCCGCATCGGCGAAGATCGTGTTGTTCGACGAGTTGGTGTGCAGCCGCATGATCTCGACGTACTCGTCGAGGTTGGCGGCCCTGGTGCGGCTGTACGACTGGATCAGTGCATTCACCGGCTGCCACATGATGTGCACGCTCAGCCAGCGCTCCCCTTCGCGCCCCACGATGGGACCGCGGTGCGTGAAGTACGCGGTGAACGTCCGCTCCTGCAGGCCGCGATCGGTGCGGTACGGGATCGTGATCGTGCGCGAGGTCATCGGGCGCTCCTCGTCGCCGTACCGGTAGAAGTAACGGCCGTTGCGCCGGACCGGCGTCTCGAGGAACCAGTCGATGTTGTCGACGCGACTCGACGTGTGCATCCAGCCGGCGCGCTCGCTGAAGCCCTGGTAGATGAAGAACTGCCCCCAGGTCACGGCACCGTACGCGTTCAATCCCTCGTTGCTCGTCATCTGCAGCTCGGAGCGGAAGTAGAACGACGTGTGCGGGTTGATGAAGAGCAGCGCGTTGCCGTTGCGCGTGAGCTCGGGCGCAATGGCGAACCCGTTGGAGCCGCGCGGCTCGGGCGCCGGCCCGTCGAGTGAGCCGAGCATCTCCTCGAGCGGCGAAGGCACCGGCTCCGGCGCATCCGTTCCGCCGTAGAACGCGGCGAGATCCTCGAGGGAGATGCGCTCGATGTCGCCGCCGATGCTGCCCTCCGTGAAGCTGAGGGCCATCCACGGCTCGAAGCGCCTGATCACGCGAGGCTCGACGTCCGGGTGCGTGTGCAGGTAGTAATTGAGGCCGGCGGCCCAGGAATCCATCAGTCGCTTCAGCCAGTCGGGGCTGGCCGAGTACGCCGCCTTCAGCGAATCCGGATCCGCGTACATGCGCGCACGCAGATCATGCCAGATGCCGCCCTCGCCCTCTGCCTGGGCGAGGTAACCGAGCGAGAGGATGTAGTTCATCTCGACCCGGTTGAAGTCGTCCTCCGCCTGGGCGTAGACCATGCCGAACACGGCGTCCGCATCCGTCTCGCCGTACACGTGCGCGATGCCCCAGCGGTCGCGGATGATCTCGATGTCCTGCGCCTGCTGCTCCCAGCGCCGGACTTCCTCCGGCGTGAACGACTGTGCGGCCAGCGGCGGGGCCGGCGCGAAGAGCAGGATGCAGATCGCGGCAGTGCGGAGCAGTCTCGTCATGATCGTCGCCCGGATGGAGTGTGTCGGATTGCGGGCAACGTACGGCGGGCGGGTCCGGCGGTTCAAGTCGGGGGCGACGGCACCGCTCCTGCACGGACTGGCGCAGCGCCGCGCCTCATTTCATTGTTGCGGCATCGAGCAAGCGGCTCGCACCCCGAACGCCACCTCTGCGCGGGATCACACCCATGCCCCTCGATCGCGGCATCATCGATCAGCAGCTCCAGGAGCTGGGCGAAGGCAACCGCTGGTGGGACCAGCGCGAGATGCGCGACCTGCCCGCCGTGCTCGGCGCCGACGAGCGCATCCTCGCGATTGCCCGCGGCCGCATCGCCCGCGTGCGCGTGCTGCGGCGAAGCTGGCTCATCATCGTGACCGATCGCCGCCTGCTCTGCCTCCGCTCCGCAGGCGGCGGCGGATGGCGCCAGGTGGACGTGCCCGCAAAGCAGATCACGCGCGTGGCCCTTCGCATCGGACCGATGCACGGCCGGGTACGCGTGACCGCGGGAGATCGAAATCTCCGGCTCCTCGTTCCTCGCAGCGACGCGTACAAGCTCGCGACCGCGCTGACCGGGGTCGGCAGCATCACGCGACCTTCGCCCAACCTCCCCGGCCCCGTGCTCATGGTACGGCGCGTCTTCGACCACGTGCTCGCGCTGCCCGCCGCCGCGCTCAATCCGAATGCTGCGGAGCCCGTCGCGGCAGCCGCCGGCAACAGGGGGCAGCAGGTCGCCAGGGCCGCCGCGCTGCCCGATCCCGTGACCGAGCAGCGCATCGAATGGCTGGAGGCGCAGGTCGCCGAGCTGCAGCAGCAGATCGACTTCCTGGAAAGGCTGCTGCAGGAGCGGCACGAAGCAAAGGCTGCATTCGAGCCGTGAAGCTCATGTCTCCTGCCGCAGGTACATCAGCGAGCCGGGCGTCGTCAGCACCTCGCCCGTCTCGAGAAGGGTCTTGAGCCCCGACAGCACCATCGGCCAGCCGCCCCACAGCTCGTCGAGCACATCCTCCGGAAGCTGGTCATGCGTCACCGTCAGCCGGCAGGAGTCGCCCACCGGCTCGATCTCCCACGTGACCCGTGACGTTCCCTGCGCCTTCGCCTCCTCGCTCCAGACCGCGCGGAAGCTCTGCACCAGCCGGCGCGGTGGATCGACCTCCAGGTTCTCCCCTTCGCTGATCCGCATGCCCGGCCCCACCGTCTCCTCCCCCGCAATGCTCTCCCAGCTCGATCCCGCCTCCCAGGTCGACTCCGTGCCGACGCCGAAGCTGTACTTCCGCCGCAGCTCCGGATTCGTGATCGCCTCCCACAGTCGCTCCGGCGTCGTGCGGATGTAGATCTCGAAGATCTTCTCCATGCTCCCCTCCTCCAGGCGTTGCTTCAGCTCGCTGAGCCCCGCGGCCCAGCGCTCTGCATACTTGCTCACCCACCGGTCATGGATGAGCCGGATCGGCACCGCGTTCAGGAAGTGCAGCTTCTCCCGACCGCGCCGCCGCGTGACCACCAGCCCTGCCTCCTCCAGCACCCGCAGGTGCTTCATCACACCGAACCGGGTCATCGTCACGCGCGACTCCAGCTCGCCCAGCGTCTGCCCGTCGCGCTGGTAAAGCGCATCCAGCAGCAGCCGGCGTGTCGGATCCGCGAGTGCCCTGAAGACATCGTCCATGAGCGGAATATGTGACCAATCGGTCACCTATGTCAACCGGTGGGTAGGGGTGCGAACGGCGGGCTGACGGAAGTTGGAAACGATTGGCGCAGTTCGGGGGTCCGGCGTTCCGGCGCGCAAGTTGCTCCGGTGGGGCGCGCGGACGCGAGAAACAGGCTATAATTGACGTACTCGCTCACAATCCGGGGGATTTTGCTAATGGAAGCAGCACTGCCTCTGATCATCCAGGGCGGCATGGGGATCGGCGTTTCGAACTGGAAGCTCGCGCGCGCGGTGTCGATGCGCGGGCACCTGGGCGTCGTCTCCGGCACCTGCATCGATTCCGTGCTCGTGCGGCGACTGCAGGACGGCCTGGACGCACTCGACATTCGTGGCGCGATGGATCGGTTTCCGCTGCCGGACGTGAGCATGCGGACACTGAAGTCGTACTTCCTTGCGGACGGCCGTCCCGAAGGTGTGCCGTACAAGCTGCTTCCGATGTGGCGGGAGAAGGTGAGCAAGGCGCGCGAGCAGATCACGATGCTTGCGAGCTTCGTGGAAGTGCACCTGGCGAAGCGGGATCATGATGGCCTGGTCGGCATCAACCTGCTGACCAAGGTGCAGATGCCGAACCTGGCGACGCTGTACGGCGCGATGCTGGCCGGTGTCGATTACGTACTGATGGGTGCGGGCATCCCGCGTGAGATCCCGGGTGTGCTGGACGCGATGGCGCGCGGCGAGCTGGCGAGCATGCGCTTCGACGTCGAGGGGCTGGCTGCGGGCGAGACGCGCAACCTGACCTTCGATCCGGCGGAGCACTTCGACGGCAACCCGCCGATGCTGAAGCGCCCGAAGTTTCTGCCGATCGTCGCGGCGAGCTCGCTGGCGACGATGCTGCTGCGCAAGTCGACGGGCGAGATCGACGGGTTCGTGGTCGAGGGTCCGACCGCGGGTGGTCACAATGCGCCACCGCGTGGCAAGCTGGCGGTCGATGAGACGGGTGAGCCGATGTACGGCCCGCGCGACGTCGTCGATCCCGCGGAGATGAAGGCGCTGGGCAAGCCGTTCTGGATGGCTGGCGGCACGGGCTCGCCCGAGGCCGTTCAGCAGGCGGTCGACGCGGGAGCTGCGGGCGTGCAGGTCGGTACGCTGTTCGCGTTCTGCGAGGAGAGTGGTCTCGCAGACAACCTGAAGAGCTCCGCGCTCGCGCAGGTCCGGGGTGGTGAGGTGGATGTGAAGACGGACCTGCGGGCGTCGCCGACGGGTTTCCCGTTCAAGGTGCTGAACCTGCCGGGCACCAACGCGATCACGGAGCAGTACGAGCAGCGGACACGCATCTGCGACCTCGGCTACCTGCGCACGGCGTACAAGCGCGAGGACGGCCGTATCGACTATCGCTGCCCTGCGGAGCCGAAGAAGGACTGGATCCGCAAGGGTGGCGCGCCGGAGGACGCAGAGGGACGCAAGTGTCTGTGCAACGGCCTGATGGCGAACATCGAGCTGCCGCAGACCCGGGAGGAGGGCGACGAGCGCGCCCTGCTCACGACGGGCAACGAGCTCGCGAACATGCGGCCGTTCCTCGGAGATCGGACGTCGTACTCGGCGGATGACGTGATCGACTACCTGACCGAGCTGGTCGGGGATCGTCGTGCGGACGCGGCTTACGCGTCCGGCTCGTCGGTATCGGCTCGCGCCGCGGAGATCGTCGCGTCGTAGATCCGCCAGGCGCGCTGCTCTGCGGTCGCGCCGTCCACGTTGCTTCGTCGCAGCGTATAGGTGCCCTCGAAGTGCTGCCGCTCACCCTCCGTGGTGACGGCCCGCACGACGACGGGCACCTCGACGTATACGGACCCTGCGGCGCCCTGCACGTCGGTCGGTGTCCCGACGTCCGCCTGCACACTCGCGGTTTCTGCGTACCCGCGCGTGAACTCCTGCAGCGTCTGCCCGCTCGCCGCACCGTCGTTGCTCCAGAGCCGATACGCGCGCGCATACTCGCCCGCCGCGATCGCCTGGTAGTAGCTGCGGATGACCGCGGCGGCCTGTTGCGGGTCGGCCTCGCCGGCGTCCGCACCGTCGTCCGGCGCCGTCTCCGTATCGGACGCCCCGGCGCCGGGATCCGCGCCCGGCGCGGACACTCCGCCGGCCCGTGCGGCGCCGTTCTCCTGCTCGAAGCCGCTGATCCGCCAGCCGTCGCCACTGTCGAGGCGAATGGTCACTGGTTCGCGCAGTGCATCATTCCCTGTCGCGTCGGTGCTCGTCGCATACACGATCTCCCCCTGCACGACGCACGCGTCCCCTGCAGCAGCGGACGACGCCACCTCGATGTGGTCCGGCCACGGGCTCGACGTGAGCCTGCCGGGCGCCGTTGCAGGATCATCGATCCATTGCTCCAGCAGCGCGGGCGTGACCAGCGCGCCGTAGTGCTCCCGCAGCGAGGCATCGAGCAGTGAATCGGGCGCGAGCAGCGAGACCTGCTGCAGTGAGCGCCCGAAGCGGTCGATCAGAGCCTGCGCCTCGGCATCGAGGCAGCCGGCGCCTCGAGTACTCGACGTGTCGCCAGGTGCGTCATCCGTGTTCTCTGCGTCGCCGCAGCCGGCGAGCGCGAGGGCGAGGAGGAGGGCTGTTGCGGCGTGGATGCAGGCGTGCGGACGTCGCATTGCTGAATCACCTCCGGATGCAGGAGCGATGAGCGGGCGAGGGTGTGCAACGTTTCCCGCTGCAGGATGATCACGTACCCGTTTCTGTGACGTACGACGCGCCCGCTATCCTACAGCGCCTCGCCCTGGCATTCCGGACACTGGATCGCGAGGTAGCGAAGCCAGGAGACGACCTCGTCGGGCTCGATGAAGGCATGGTCGTCGCCTGCGGGCTCGACCACGAACAGCTCGCCCCACTGGTCTGCGATGAGAACGGCTGGTGCCGGGATGCCCGCGGCGGCGAGTTCATCGCTCGCGTGCGTGGCGATGAGTCGGCCGTCCCACTCCTCCATTTCGGTCTGCACCCGTGCCAGCCCGTCGAGGTATGCCGCGCATGTTTCGCAGCCGGGGTGCACCGTTACGAGCACGGTTGCGAGCCTGCCCGGCCGGCGCAGCGGCACGAGCGCGTCACCGTCCAGCGGCTGAACCTGGATCAGTGGAAGTCGTTTGCCTGTCTCGAGTGAAGCCGCTATGGCCATGCTACTCCCCCTTCAGTGCTTCCGTCGGCTGGATCCGCAGTGCACGACGAGCGGGCAACACGCATGCCGCGATGCCCGCGAGAAGCATCAGTACTGCCACTCCTGCGACGAGAGGCAGACCATTCGGATCCTCGAGTACCGCAAAACTCACGAGCACCGCACCGATCACGATGCCGAGCCCGATCTGGAGCAGGGCGCGTGAGAAGATCGAGCGGAGGATGCGACGCGGATCCGCACCCAGTGCCGCGCGCACCGCGATCTCACGCGTACGCCGGGATACGGTGAACGACAGCAGCGCGTACGTGCCGTTCAGCGCAAAAAGCAGGATGACCAGTGCGATCGCAGTGACGAGGCCGCCGAGCAGGAGATTTCCACGCTCGACCGGTCGCCACTGCGCGTCGAGCGACATCAGGTTCTGCACGTTCAGGTCGGGATCGATGGCGCCGACGATATCGTGGATGCGCGGCGTCAGCGTGGCGGGGGGCACCGACGTACGCGCGAAGAGCTGCAGCCCGGCGAGGCGGGACGAGTCGAGAGGGACGAAGATCGCTACGCCCGATCCAGGTCCGATCGCCTCCTCCGCACCCCGCACGACGCCAACGACCTCGTACCAGCGCAGCCCTGCCTCCCCGTTCAGCTTCGGGTAACGGAAGCGCTGGCCGAGCGGTGACCCCGCCAGGTTCTCGCCCGCCCATTCCTCGTCGACGATGGCCACCCGCGGCTCGTCCGTATAGTCGCCGGTGCCGAACCCCCGTCCGGCGATGACACGCATGTTCATCACACGGAAATACTCCGGGTCGATCTCCAGCGTGCGCGTCACCTTGACTTCGCTGCTGTCCGCTTCGAACAGCAGGTCATCGACGGGATGGTTGAAGCCGGGCAGCCAGCTCGCGAATGCGACCGCCTGGATGGACGCCTCCGCGAGCAGCCGGCGGCGCAGCTCGTCCCGTCTGCCTGCGTCTGCTCCCTGTGCCGCTGCGGAGTCGGCAGCGGGGGCCGGGTCGGCCGAGTCTTCAAGGTTCGAGGCACTCGCGATACGGCCCGTCAGGTATTCCTCCGCAGGAAAGACGGCGGCACTGCCCGTCGATGCGATTGCGCCCTGCGCCATCGTGAATGCAATCGGCAGGAAAGCCACACAGAGCGCCACCTGCAGCACGATCATTCCGGTCGAGATCGCGCCGAACCGCAGCCCCGCGGCACCGCCTCCCGCGCTGGTCAGGTGCTGGCGCAGGCGGGGGCCGGTCGCCTTGAGCGCAGGGATGCCGCCGATCATGAGCGCCGCGACCACTGCGAGCAGCCCCCCGTACGCGAGGGTCTGCCACGACAGGCCGCCGTCGAACCAGTACGGCGGGCGCGACTGCTGCACCTCCCAGAAGATCGGCATGCCATGCTCCATGCCGTACCACGTCATCGCGAGCCCCAGCGCCACTCCCGCCGTCGTGAGCACGAGTGCTTCCGCAACGAGCTGTGCGACGATGCGCCCCCGGCTCGCGCCGATCGCGCTGCGCAGCGCAATCTCGTTCATTCGCGTCGACGTCCGCGCGATGACCAGCGACGCAACGTTGCCGCACACCACCACGAGAAACAGCAGGAACGGGACGTTCATCAGCGTGGCGACCGTCCGCATGCTTCCACCGAGTGCACTCTCGAGATACCGCACACGCGGACGGAGATACTCGTTCGTTGCTGGCGACTCCAGGGCCGTGCGCTCACCGATTGCCGCAAGCTCCGCCTGCGCTTCTTCCAGCGTCCGCCCCGGAGCAATGCGACCGAAGATCCGGACCGACGGACCCTCCCCTCGCGCGAACTGCACGGCTCGATCGCGCAGCGGGACCCAGAACTCCTGGTTGGACGGAAAACCAAAACGCTCCGGCATCACGCCCACGATCGTCATCGGCGTGCGGCCAACCCTCAGAATGCGACCACGCACGTCACCGCCGTCCAGCAGCCGCTGCCAGAGATCGTAGCCGATCACGACCACGTCAGGCGCATCCGCGGCGACGTCCGACGCCAGCAGCGTCCGCCCCTGGATCGGCTGGACCCCGAGGAGTGCAAACATGTCCGGGGTCGCACGCGCGCCCCGTGCGGTCACGTACCGCCCGTCCTCCGCCGTCACCAGCGCGTCCATCTGCGACACGGCAGTCAGCTGTTCCAGCGACCGCACACCATCGCGCCACAGCTCGAAATCGTGCAGCGCCCGCGCGTCGCTGTCCCCGCTGCGATCGTCGAAGTTGTCGAGGATGACGACCTGGTCCGCGTCCGGAAAACCGAGCGACGGTCGGGAGATGTATCCGCTGAACTCGAACCACGCACTCGCGACGCCCACCGCAACCGCGATCGCCAGTATGCCCGCAATCGTCAGCCCCGGATACTTGATCAACATCCGGAACCCGAGCTTCACATCCAGCCTGAGGCTGCTGAGCCACGCAAGACCGCGCGCCTCACGCACCGCCTCGCGGTGCTTGTCCACTCCCCCGAACGCCAGGGAAGCGCGTCGCCGGGCCTCTCGTGCACCCAGGCCGTCCTCGCGCATGCGACGCTGCGCCTCCATCTCGACGTGGAACTCCATTTCCTCGGCGGTCGCGTCATTCTCGCGCTCGGCAAGGAAGAGTGCGCGCAGGCGCTCGCGGATGGCAGAAATCAGTCTCATGGCGGTGCCGGGACTCCTGTAGATGGTCGACACCATGATGGGGGGTTGTTCTGTAGACGGACAAGAGGATGGGACGGGTAGGGCTCTTGTAAGGCTGAACGGCGGGCTTTGGGCGGTGGGTGGAGGGAGGCGGGTGGCGGACACTTCGGGAGGGACGGCGGGTGGTGGGCGGCGGGGTCACCGGCGTCCGACCGCGCCCTGGGACGCGGGTCGGCTGCCGGTCACCGGTGGCGTTACTTCGCGGGCCTCTGCACCTCGTAGCGGAGCTGCGCGAAGCCGGGGCCCATCTGCTGGACGGAAACGAGGCGCATCGGCGGGGTGGTGATGGCGCGGGGGAGGAGGGGCGCGCCGGCACCGAGCGTGACGGAGCCGATGGTGACGATCAGCTCGTCGAGGAGTCCGTGGTCCCAGAACTGGCCGACCAGGTCGCCGCCACCGACGAGCCAGATGTCCCTGCCGCCGGCGGCGGCGGCCATCTGCTCGTGGACCGGGCGGACGTCGCCCTTCACGAAGCGGATATCGGCACCGACGACACCGGGCAGGGAGCGCGTGCTGAACACCCAGGTCGGCTGCGAGTACGGCCATGGGCGCGTGTTGCCGGCGTCGAGCAGCTTCTCGTGGTCGAGGATCCACTCGTACGTGGTCGAGCCCATCGCGATCGCGCCGATGCGCGGGATGAACTGCACGTAATCCGCCTCGCCTTCCCCCTCGAGCTGGAAGAGCCACTCCAGGGAGTTGTTCGGGTCGGCGATGAAGCCGTCGAGGCTGGTAGCCGTGTAGTAGATCGTCTTCATGCAATCACCAGGAGTTTTGACAGCCGCGCGCGACTTTCCGTTAACCACATGAGACGAACGAGCCTGCCTGTTCCTGTCATGGCGGGTGGTCAGCCGGTGCTCTGCATCGCTGCGGCGATGCCGTTGATGCTGAGGAAGAGCAGGCGTCGGAGCTCGTCGGTTTCGTCCTCCCCCGTGTGCCGCGCCCGGTCGTAGCGCTGGAGCAGCTCGACCTGCAGCAGGTTGAGCACGTCCGTGTACGGGTTGCGCAGCTCGATGGAGCGGCGGATCACCGGTGAGCGTTCCAGCAGGCTGGCGGAGCGGGTGACGCGCAGCAGCGCCGTGCTGCTGCGGTCGAACTCCTCCGCGATGCGCCGATGCAGGTCCATTCCATCCACGCGCCGTGCGTAGTGTTCGGCGATCGGCAGGCGGGAGCGCGCCATCTCGCGCTCGGCGTTCTCGATCACGGCGGCGAGGAACGGCCAGCTCGTGTGCAGGCGCTGGAGCAGATCGAGTGACCCGTCCTCCTGCAGCAACTGCTCGAGCGCGCTGCCGATGCCGTACCACCCCGGCACGATGTAGCGCGTCTGTGTCCAGGCGAATCCCCAGGGGATCGCGCGCAGGTCGTCGAACGCCACGTCTTCTGCGGACTTGCGTGACACGGGTCGCGACGCGATGGGCAGCCTGCTGATGTGCTCGATGGGCGTGACGCGGATGTACCAGGGCCAGAAGGCCTGGTCGTCGATGAGTCCGCGGTACGCGCGCATGGACGCCTGTGCGATCCGGTCCATGATCGCATAGGCTTTCTCGTCGGCGGGTGAGGCAGCCTGTGTCTGCGGCGCAGTGGAGAGCAGCACGGCGCTTACCAGCTGTTCGGTGTGCCGGTGCGCAATGCCGGGCAGCGCATACCGGAACGAGATCACCTCGCCCTGCTCGGTCAGTCGGATGCGGCCGTTCTGTGCGGGTGCCGGCATCGCGGAGATCGCGAGGTTGGCGCGCCCGCCGCCGCGACCGACGGTGCCGCCGCGACCGTGGAACAGCCTGAACTCGACGTCGTGCTCGCGGCAGACACGGCCGAGTGCATCCTGGGCGCGGTGCAACGCCCAGTTGGCCATCCAGTAGCCGCCGTCCTTGTTGCTGTCGGAGTAGCCGAGCATGAGCTCCTGGAACCGGCCGCGCGCCTGCAGCTGCATGCGATACACGGGATTCGCGAAGAGCGCGCGCATGTAGTCGCCGGCGTGTGCGAGGTCGTCGATCGTTTCGAAGAGCGGCACGAAGTCCAGGTCGCTCTCCAGCGCATCGTCGCCCACGCGCAGCAGCCCGCTTTCCTTTGCGAGCAGCATGGGCTCGAGCAGGTCGCTCACGTCGTGGGTCATGCTGACGATGAAGCTGCCCACGGCCTCCGGATCGCGCAGCCGCGCGTCGGCCACAACGGCGAAGGTTTCGAGTGCGTCGCGGGCAGCGTCCGGGACGTCGTCTGCGCCGACGAGCTTCTGCGGCATCCGCAGCACACGCTCGAGGAGCGCGACGCGTTCCGGCTCGGTCCGCTCCGCGTAATCGTCGCAGATCCCGGCGGTCTCGAGCAGCGCCGCGACGGCCTGCTCGTGAATTGCGCTGTGCTGGCGAACGTCGATCGCGGCAAGGTGAAAGCCGAAGGTGGCGGCGAGCACGCGCAGGCGGGCGATGCGGCCGCTGCGCACGATGGTGTCGTAGCCGCGCTCGGCGAGTGCGTCGGCAATGGCGTCGAGGTCGGCGCGGTACTGCGTCGCGTCGTATGGCGCTGGCGGCTCTGCGGAGTCACCGTCGCCACCGAGCAGCGACGCGATGCGTCGCTTCATCGAGTCGATCAGCCGGCGGTACGGCTCCTCCGCCTCGCCGCCGGCCGACAGCGCTCCGTGCCGCGCGAGTGCAGCCCGCAGCGAGGCAGGCAGGTCGGTGCTGCGATGCGCGATGCTGAGCTCTTCGTGCAGTGCGTCCAGCTCCGCGTGGTGCAGCTCGAGCGCCGTACGCCGATGACGTTCGAGCGTCCAGCGGGTCACATCGGCCGTCACGAAGGGGTTCCCGTCCCGGTCCCCACCGATCCAGGAGCGCCAGCGCAGCACGGCCGGCACCTGGACGCGGGCGCCGTAGTAGCGTTCCAGCGCGCGCGCCAGGTCGCGATGGATCCGGGGCGCCACGTCCCAGACGGTGCTGCGCAGGAAGAAGAGTCCCTGCTCCACCTCGTCGTGCACGCTCGGCCGCTCCTCGCGCACGACGTCGGTCGCTGCGAGCAGCATGATCTGGGCGTAGATCGCGTCGGCAGCCTCGTCCACTTCGCCACTCGTTGCATCCGGCCTGCGCAACGCCGTCAGGAGCTCTGCAATGCGGCGCTGCTTGAGCAGGATGGTGCGACGTCGGGCCTCCGTCGGGTGCGCCGTGAACGTGGGCTGGATGTCGATGCGGGCGAGCATGGCGCGCAGCTCGCCGAGCGAGACGCCCGCACCGTGCAGCCGCCTGACAGCATCGTCGATGGACTCGGGGCGCGGTGCATCGTCAGGGTGGCGCGGCGAGCGCTCGCGGTTCACGCGCAGGATCTCCTGGCGCTCCGCCTGGTTCACGAGGTGAAAGAATGCGGCGAACGCGCGCAGCAGCCACTGCAGCTCGCCGGTGCTCAGCGTGCGCAGGCGTTCTGCGGCCCGTTCGCGCAGCGCGGGATCGTCTTCCTGCAACGCCCGTTTGCAGAGCGTGCGCAGCTCCTCGACCAGCGCGAGCATGTCGCTGCCGGCCCGCTCCTCGACCACGCTGCCCAGCAGGCCGCCGAGCAGGTTCACGTTTTCGCTGAGGGGACGCGAGATGCCCGTGCCCTCCGCCTGTATGTCGATGCCGCGGATCCTCTCGATCATGGGTCGATAATAGCACCGATACGGCTTGCGACGAGTCCGCGCCGCCGGGCCTGCCCGCAGGATGCGCGAATCCCCGGGGCACTGCGGCCGCGTTACATTGTGGGCTCACCGCTCAGGAGGCAGGCTTGGAGATCGGGATCTACACGTTCGGCGAAGCGACGCCGGACGTCAGCACGGGCAGGACGATCAGCGCACAGCAGCGCCTGCACGACCTGATCGAGGAGATCGAGCTTGCGGACCAGGTCGGGCTCGACGTGTTCGGCGTGGGGGAGCACCACCGCCCGGATTTCACGGTGTCGGCGCCCGCCATCGTGCTCGCCGCCGCGGCCACGCGCACGAAGCGCATCCGCCTGACCAGCGCAGTCAGCGTGCTCAGCTCGGACGATCCGGTGCGCGTCTACCAGCAGTTCGCGACGCTGGACCTGCTCTCCGATGGCCGTGCAGAGATCATGGCGGGCCGCGGCTCGTTCATCGAGTCGTTTCCGCTGTTCGGCTTCAGCCTCGACGACTACGACGAGGTGTTCGCGGAAAAGCTGGAGCTGCTGCTGCGCATCCGCAGCGAGCGGCACGTGACGTGGACCGGCAGACATCGCGCGCCGCTCTCCGGCCGGGCATCTACCCGCGCGCGGTGCAGGACCCGCTCCCGGTCTGGCTCGCGGTAGGCGGCAACCCGGGCTCAGCCGCCCGTGCGGGCACGCTGGGCCTGCCGATGGCACTCGCGATCATCGGCGGTGAGCCGGCGCGCTTTGCGCCCTTCGCCGCGATTCACCGCGAGGCTGCGCAGCGCGCCGGCCACGCAACTCCCGCCCTTAGCATCAACTCGCACGGATTCCTCGCGCGGGACTCAAAGGCCGCGGCCGACGAAGCCTTTCCAGCGTTCAAGGCGACGATGGATCAGATCGGACGTGAGCGCGGATGGCCGCCGATGACGCGCATGCAGTTCGACGCTTCGGCAGCGTTGCACGGCGCGAACTTCGTCGGCAGCCCGCAGCAGGTGATCGACAAGATCCTCTACCAGCACGAGATCTTCGGCCACCAGCGCTTCCTGCTGCAGCTCACCGTGGGCACGCTGCCCCACAGGAGCGTGCTGCAGGCAATCGAGCTGCTCGGGACCGAGGTCGCGCCCGCGGTGCGCAAGGCAACAGCCCGGTAGCGGCGCGGACCGGAACGTCAGCGCCGTGCGCAACGTACAGGTCGCACCAGCTCGCCATGCCGGTGCGGATCCCACGATGGCGAGCCATTGCCGCCGGCGCCTGCTCCGCGCCGGCGGCAGATCGGGTGGTGGACTAGTTCGGTGCCGTCGGGCTCGGCACGTTTACGTCGACGTCGACCTGCTCCGGCACGCCGCCCGTGTCGCCGCCCCGTACGAAGAACAGCCAGATGACGAGGGCGAGCACGATCACGGCCAGCAGTCCCACGATCCACCCGGCACCACCGCCGCCACTGGAAGGTGGATTCGTGTTGTGGACATGCACTTCTTCCGCCATGGATCCCTCCGGCAGGGGAGAAAGGAAGCTGCCAGCGGCGCGCCTTGCCGGAACTGTGCCACGCGCCGCAGCACGGTGAGATGTGGGGGACCTGACGGCGACGCCGCTCGCCGTGCGCCGGGTATCTGACCGCGTCGCCGCTCGCCGTGCGCGCTGGACCATTTCCCGCAGTTCCGGTTATCCTCCAGCACGCCACGGTTCCGCCACCTCGAGCCCGATGCGCCGACTTCCGCTCCTTCTGCTCTGCATCTCCGCCGGCACCATCGGCCTCGCGCGGGGCGCGGCCCGGAGCGATGCGGTCATGGGGTCCGACCCGGGCCGCCTGAGCCTGCAGGAGGCGGGCGTCCTGGCCACCTGGAGCGAGGACGCGTTCCGGTCGGGCCCTTCCCCGCGCGCCCCGGTCATCCTGGCCACGGGAAGCGGAAACGCCCTCCGCCCCGGACGTGTTTTCGGACCTCTTCCCTTCTTCTACGACCTCTACACGTTTCGCGGCGGACCCGGCAGGACCGCCGTGGTCGCGGCGTACGCCGTCCAGGCGCGCCACCTGGACCACGAGGATGCGGGTGAAGGTGTCCGCTACCGCTTCGACGTCACGCTCGTCCTCGCCGACACGTCCACGGGCGTCGTCGAGCGGCGCGACGATTCCGTGTTCGTCAGCGTTTCACGCGAGCTGCCGGACGAGCACGTGCTCTCCACCTACATCGAGATGCAGGCGACGCCGTCGCGACACATGTTCCAGCGGGTGATCATGTCGGATGCGACCACACCGGGCGTGGGCCAGCTGTACGGATCGCATTTCCCGATTCCGGACTACAGCGGCAAGGCGCTGATGCTGAGCGACGTCGCGCTCGGCCAGCCTGATCCGACGATCGGCTGGCAGCGACGAGGGCACACGCTCGCACTGCTGCCCACCACGCAGTTTCCGGGCAGCAGCTTCGACGTGTACTACGAGATCTACAATCTGCCCCATGGCACGCCGTACTCGACGGAGATCGCCATCGAGGATGCCGGCGGCGAAGACGAGAAGTCGGACTTCCGCCCCGTGAGCATCCGCTTCGCCGGTGAGTCGGATGCGCACAGCGATGCGGTTGCGACCGAGCTCCGGCGCGTCGAGACGGCCCTGCCCAGCGGCCGCTACCGCATCACTGTCACCGTGGTCAACGACCTCACCAGGGAATCCGCGACACGCTCGCGCTTCTTCGCCGTCAATCGCGACCGGCGCAGAACGACGCTGATGCCGGCGTGGCCGCACGTCGAAACGCCGCCCACCGCCGTGCGACCGTAGCGGTACGTTCCGTCGAGCTGCCGGCAGTCGCTCGAGGGCCGCGCCCCGTACGCCAGCCGGTTGCGCGAGTCGACGCGCCGATGGAGATTGTCGCAATTCGTCCGGTCCCCTCCCTGCCGCGGCACCGATTCCGGGCCGAACCGGCCGGACACTCAACCGCGCGGCGGTCCGTTGTCAGCAGAGCGGCCCGCCGGCTGGTGCGTGTCAGCATCAGTGGAGAGACACACCGCTGAAGACGCTTTCATGAAGGGAAGCCTCGACGGAGCGCAGCGCCGCCGGTGCTCGCTGACCGGCATGGTCATGGTGCCCGTGCTCGGAGCGCTCCTGACGACGACGTGCACGACCGGAGACGTGCCGGAAACCTCACTCGCGCGCGCCCGGCAGGTGGGGCTGCGCGTCGGGTTCGCGATCGAGCCGCCGTTCGCGTTCGTCGATTCGGCGGGCGAGCCGCGCGGCGAGGCTCCTGCTATGCTGCGTCGTGTCGCGGGCGCGCTCGCCATCGATTCACTGCAGTGGTTCCCCCTCGAGTTCGACAACCTGATCCCCGCGCTCGAGCAGGGACGCATCGATGTGATTGCATCGGGGCTGTTCATCACCGGGGAGCGCTCGCGCAAAGTGCGCTTCTCGCGACCCACCGCGTGCCTCGCGCCGGCGCTGGTCGTGCGTCGCGACGAGCTGCTCGATCGAGCGTCCGCGTGCGACACGTGCCGGATCGCGGTGATCCGGGGCAGCGTGGAGCAGCGCGCGCTGCGAGTTGCTGCGGACACGGGGCTGACGGCGCCGGACGTCTCGACTGCGGTCGCTGCGGTGAAGTCGGGCGATGCCGTGGCTCTCGCGATCTCGGCGCCCACGGCGCGGATGATCGCGGAGAGCGACTCGTCGCTCGCGCTGCGCGACGAGGTGCCTGCGGCTCTCCGTTCCGCTCGCGGGTGTGCGGCGCTCGCCTTCCGGCCTGGCGACGGTGCTCTTGCCGACGCATTCGATTCGGTGCTGGCGCAGCTCGTCGGCACGGAGTCTCACCAGGCACTGGTGGACGAGTACGGCTTCACGCGGCGCGAGATCGTGTGTGCGGCCGCCGCGCCTGCGGACGATGGCGTGGAGGCCGCGTGCTGAGGACCCGCCCGTGGATGTTCGGTGCCGGGATCCCCGTGCTGCGTCCCTGGTGGCCGACGATCGCACTGCTCGTGCTCGGCACGGCGTCGGTCATCCTCCTCGACAGTGTGCATTCCCGCAGCCGCGATCTGCTGGAGCAGACCGTCGTTGCGCTGGACAACGCGGCAGAGAGCCGGCACCGGCTGCTGCACGCGTACCTGATCCACGAACGACAGACCGCCGGCGATGCCACGTTCGCCCAGTCATCACCACTGGCTGAGCTTCGGGCAGCGGAATACGCACTGCTGAACTGGCTGGGCGGACGCAGCGGCATCGCCCGGTTCGACGGTGCTCCGCCCGCCGACCCGCGGCTGCTCGACCAGCTCGCGGGATACAGGACGGCGCTGGATGCGTTCCGGGACCAGCTCGCGCTGGAGGAGCACGACGACGTCATCGTGCGCATGCGCTTCTCGGAGGCGGAGCAGGCCGCCGCCGCGCTGGAAGACGCGATCCGCGCCGACGTGACCGCGGCGATGCGTGCGGAGCAGCGCGCGTACACGATCGAGCTGACCGGCTGGGGGGTGCTGCTGCTGCTCAGCCTGGCTGCGGCCGCCTGGGGACGCCGCCTGCTCGGCTCGTCCGAACATCGAACGCGGCAGACCGAAAGGCGCCTGTCACGTCTTCGCGCCGTCGCGCCGGTCGGGATTGCGGAGTGCGACATCGACGGGAGTGTGCGCGCGGTCAACCCGGAGTGGGCGCGACTCACGCACCAGGCAGAAGAGGATTGGATCGGCGTCGCGTGGTGGAACGCCCTTGCCGAGCCTTACCGCGACCGGGCGCGCTCACTCTGGACGAGCACAGATGGCCCGAAGACCGCAACGGTGATGGAAGCGCGCCTGGACCTGGAAGGTGAGGACCAGGATGACCCGTGGACGCTCGTTCGCTTCGGTGTCGAGGACGTCGTCGGAGGCGCGCGCACACGGGTCGTCACGCTGACCGACATCACGCAGCAACGTCGCGTCGAGGAGCAGCTCCACCATGTCCAGCGCCTGGAGGCGGTGGGACGCCTCGCCGGCGGTGCTGCACACGACTTCAATAACCTGCTGACCAGCATTGGCGGGTTTGCCACGCTTGCCCGCGAGCAGATCACGGACGCCGAAGCGGTGGGGGACCTGGACGAGATCGAGCGAGCGGTGGCGCGTGGCCAGGCACTGACACGCCAGCTCCTCACATTCAGCCGCCGCAACCGCTCACAGCCGGGACTGATCGACCCGGCCGAAGTCCTGGCGGACCTGCGTCGCATGCTGGAGCGGCTCGTATCGGACGACGTGGTCATCGAGACGTCCATCGCCCGCACGCCGCCCGTGCTCGCCGATCCGACGCAGCTGGAGCAGGTGATCACGAACCTCGTGATCAATGCGTCGGACGCGGTGAACGGGCCGGGCCGCATCCGCATCACCGTTGAGCCCACCGATCTGACCGAGCCGTCCGCCTCGGCGACGGGCGAAGTCCCAGCGGGTCGCTACGTCCTGCTCTCGGTCGCGGACAATGGTCCCGGGATTCCGCCCGAGCTGCGCGAGCGCATCTTCGAGCCCTTTTTCACGACCAAGGAGCGCGGCAAGGGTACCGGCCTGGGGCTGAGCACGGTCTGGGGCATCGTCCGGCAGATCGGCGGCCACATCCGGCTCGAAAGCGCGCAGGGTCGCGGTGCCTGCTTCCGGGTCTACCTGCCCGCGGCCGAGGGCGTCGCCGATTTCAAGCCCGAGGAGACGATGGAACAGCGCCGTGCCGCATTCACGGGAACAGCACTCGTCGTCGACGACGAGGACGCCGTGCGCCGCCTGACGACGCGCATTCTCGAGCTGCGCGGCTGGATCGTCGTCGAAGCCGTGAACGGCGAGCAGGCGCTCCGTGTCATGAGCGAGCGCGGTGCCGGCATCGACCTGGTGATCACGGACGTGATGATGCGCGGCATGAACGGCCTCGAGCTCGCCGAGCGGCTGCGTGAAAGCGGCAGCGATGTCCCGATTCTGTTCGTGTCCGGCTACGCAGGTGAAGACCTGGACGTTACGGAGGGCGAGTTCCTCGAGAAGCCCTTCTCACCGCCCGCGCTGCTCCAGGCGGTCGATGAGCTGATGTCGTGAGCGTCGGGACGCTGGTCACAGTAACCGTGCGTCCGACGCTCACGTCGGCCGAAGTGCTCAGTTCAGCGTGAGGCGGCTGCCGTTGACGAGCGTGGAGTGTACGGCACGCAGCAGCTCGTCCGGCGAGAACGGCTTGTGCAGGAACTGCGCGCGCGCCGTCCTGCCCGCGATATCCGGGTCGGCCCCATAGCCCGACATCAGCAGCACACGCACGTCGGGCTGATGCGACCGCACCATCTCGACCAGCGCATCACCGCGCACGCGTGGCATCACGATGTCGGTGATCAGCAGGTCCAGAGGCTGATCGAGCCGTGAGATCACCTCGAAGGCGTCCTGGCCGTCGCTCGCCTCGAGGACGCTGTACCCCCGGCGCAGCAGGAGCACGCGCACCAGCGAACGCACGGCGACGTCGTCCTCGACCACCATGATGCGCGTTGCGGGCGGCTCGTGACGTGCAGCCTCGATCTCCACGGCATCCTGCGCGGCGACCGGCAGATAGATCGTGAAGAGCGTGCCCGCCTGGCGACCTGCGTCCGCCCAGATGTAGCCGCCGCTCTGCTTCACGAAGCCGTACACGCTCGCCAGCTCGAGACCGGTCGCCTCCTCGCCCGTGAACGGCTGGAAGATGTGCTCCAGCACGTCGGCGCCAAGGCGCGGACCCGAGTCCGAGATTGCAAGCATCGCATACTGGCCCGCCTGCACCGGATACGGAAAGCTCCGGCTGCGATCCGGCGTGAGCTCTGCAGGTGCTACCTGGACCGTCAGGTTGCCGCCATCCGGCATCGCGCTGCGGGCGCGGCTCGCCAGCGTGAGCAGCGCACTGCGCAGCTCGGCACTGTCCACGTGCACGTGGGGCGTACGGTCGTCGATCGAGACGTGCACGTGAATGCTCTCGCCCAGCGTACCGCGCAGCGCCGGCAACAGCGCCTGCATTGTCGCCTGCAGGTTCACTGTTACCGGGTTCAGGTGCTGCATGCGCGTATAGGCAAGGAGCTGATGGATCAGCGCCGTGAGCCTGTCGCCTGCAACCTGGATCTCATTGATGCCGTTCCACTGCGGGGTGTCGCGCAGCTCGTGAGCCAGCACCGCGGCGTGGCCCTGGATCGTGGTCACGATGTTGTTGAAGTCCGGTGCAATCCCCGACGTGATCCGGCCCAGCATCTCCATCTGCGCGGCACGGCGCGTCTGCTGCTCGACCAGCTTGAGCTCCGTGATGTCACGGCCGCGCAGCTCCGTCCTGCTCCTGCCATGTGCTGCGATACGATCCTCACGGAACAGCTCGATCGTGCGAACCCCGCCCTTCGGCAGGGGGAAGCGCAGCTCCCGGCGCGACGACAGCCCCGACTCCGTGTCCGGCGCCAGCATGGCCCGCGCGGCCGGTGCGTCCTGCGTGTGCACCAGCGCGTCGAAGCGCTGACCCGTCAGCGACTCGGTCGCGATGCCGAGCACGCGCCCGCACGATTCGCTGGCCCACGTCACCACGCCCCCGTCACTGATCGACAGGACCAGGTCGCTCGCGCTGCGCAATGCGTCGCGCCGCGCCCGGTGCAGCAGCTCGGTGACCCACCCGGCCGCGAGCGTCACGACGATGTATGCAGAGCCCAGGTACAGGAAGAGCGGATCGTCGGGAGCCGTGCCGCCCAGGACGGAGACCGTGCCGTTCCACAGCGACAGCACGGCCATGCCGATGGCAAACGCCAGCGCAGCGCCCACCCAGCCCTTGTAGTACGACAGGAGAAAGGGCGGAATCAGCGCCGCCAGCCAGAGCAACGGCTGCCCCGTCGTCCAGCTTTCCGGCGTGATGCGCGGCAGCACCAGCGGGATCAGGAGCGCAGCGATCGAAAAGAGCAGCGCGCGCACCGGCACCGCGCCCGCCCCACCCGCAGAGGAGTCGCGCACTACGTGCGCACGGAGACTCGCTGTCATCGGCATCCTCGCCGGACCTTTGTGCAATGGAGAAGCGCCCGGCGCGGGGAGGAAGGCCGCCGGCAACTCTTAATAGTCGGAAAATGCGACCGGGAATGGAAGGGGGCCCGGGTGCGATCCCCCAAATCCTGTAGGGAGAATCCTGACATCGCACCCGCTTTCCGTACCCGCCTTGTCCGCCGCCAGCGCTGCCGCTAGTGTGCAGACATGAGCAAGCGCCTGAATCGCAACGGCAATTTCCTCAATTCGCGTCCCTCGTGGAGCCGCGAACCGGGAGCGTCGTTGCGTTAGGTCAGCGTGCGCTTGCGATCCAGGGCTCCACGGTCACCGTGGAGCCCTTTTTTTGTGCCCATGCGCGGGAGCACCATCGATGTGTTCGATCCTCGCCGTACTCAACCTGGAAAGCGACGTCTCGCCCCGACGTCGCGAGGTGGTCCGCCTGTCGCGGCTGCAGCAGCACAGGGGCCCCGACTGGTCGGGCGTGTACACCGGCACGCACGCGGTGCTCGCTCACGAGCGCCTCGCAATCGTGGACGTGCTGCACGGCGCGCAGCCGCTGCGCAACGCGGAAGGCACGCAGGCACTGGCGGTGAACGGCGAGATCTACAACCACCGTGCGCTGCGCCACGGCCTGCGTGCGCCGTACGCCTTCCAGACCGACTCCGACTGCGAGATCATTCTGGCGCTGTACCGGGAGCAGGGCTCCGATTTCATCGGGATGCTGAACGGCATCTTTGCGTTCGTGCTCTTCGACGAGGCGCGCGGGCGCTACGTCATCGCGCGCGACCCGATCGGTGTGATGCCGCTCTACATGGGCAGCGACGATGCGGGCAACACCTGGGTCGCATCGGAGATGAAGGCGCTCGTGCCCGTGTGCACGTCCATCCACGAGTTTCCGCCGGGACATGTCCTCGACAGCGGGAGCGGTGCGCTGCGGCGGTATTACGAGCCTGCGTGGCGGGAGTTTGGGGCTGTGGCGGGCGGCGCCGCGTCGCATCCGGCCCGGATCGAAGCGGTGATGGTGACGCCGGAGTCGGCGCATCGGGCACCGGGCGCTACCGGGGCGGACGCAGAGCACCCGGCACCGGCCGCTGCCGATGCGGCACCGGCGCCCGGCCGCATCCGCACTGCACTGCGTGCCGCCGTCGAGCGCCAGCTCATGTGCGACGTGCCCTACGGCGTGCTGCTCTCCGGCGGGCTCGACTCCTCCATCATCGCAGCCACCGCCCGTACGTTCGCCGACCGCCGCATCGAGGAGGACGGTCGCGCGGCCGCGTGGTGGCCGCGCCTGCACACGTTCTCCATCGGCCTGGACGGTGCACCCGACCTCGCGGCCGCGCGCGACGTCGCGCGCCACATCGACTCGGCGCACCACGAGTTCCACTTCACCGTGGAAGAAGGCCTCGACGCACTCGCGGACGTCGTCTACCACCTCGAGACGTACGACGTCACGACCATCCGCGCGGCGACGCCGATGTACCTGATGGCGCGTCGCATTCGTGCGATGGGCGTGAAGATGGTGCTCTCGGGAGAGGGTGCGGACGAGATCTTCGGCGGCTACCTGTACTTCCACCGCGCGCCGGACGCGCGTGCGCTGCACGAGGAGACCGTGCGCAAGCTCGACCGGCTGCACATGTACGACTGTCTGCGGGCGAACAAGGCCATGGCGGCGTGGGGCGTGGAAGCGCGCGTGCCGTTCCTGGACCGCGAGTTCCTCGACGTCGCGATGCAGATACCACCGGAACTCAAGATGGCCGGCGGCGACCGCATGGAGAAGCACGTGCTGCGCGAGGCGTTCGCGACCGACCTTCCGCAAGCAGTCGCGTGGCGGCAGAAGGAGCAGTTCTCCGACGGCGTCGGTTACGAGTGGATCGACAGCGTGCGCGCGTTCGCGGCGCGCGAGATCAGTCCGCGCGTGCTCGAGCATGCGAACGTCCGCTTCCCGTACAACACGCCGACCACGCCGGAGGCGTACCTGTACCGGGCGCTGTTTGCCGAACGGTTCCCGCATGACGCATGTGCGCGCTGCGTCCCGGGCGGCGCTTCCGTCGCGTGCAGCACGCCGGAAGCGCTGGCCTGGGACGCGTCGCTCGGTGACGTGATCGATCCGTCCGGCCGGGCCGTACGCGGCGTGCATGCAGCCGCGTATGCCGCTACCGGCACGACGGAGCGGCCGGCTGAGGCCGGCCCGCTGTGCTAGCCGAACTGCACGTCGCCCGTGTACATCACCATCCAGCGGATGCCGTAACGGTCCGTCAGGTCGCCGTAGGTTTCCGCCCACGCGGTGCGCTGCATCGGCATGCCCTCCTTGCCGCCTTCGCCGAGCGCCTCGAAGATGCGGTGGGCCTCGTCCGCGGAGTCCGTCTCGAGAGCGATGTAGAAGTTGTTCCCGACGTTGACCTTTTCCATGCTGGCGGGCACGTCCGACGCCATGAGCACGGTATTCGGTGCGATCGGCAACCCGATGTTGGCGATCAGGTCGAGGTCCTTGCCCTTGAAGCCCATCTGCTCGCCACCCATGTCACGGAACCGCGTCACGTTCGTGAACTCGCCGCCCAGGACCGAGCGGTAGAACTCGAAGGCCTCTTCGGCATTGCCGGGGAAGTTCAGATAGGGGCTGACGGATTTCATGCGTACCTCCGGGGTCAGGGATGCAGATCACGTGGCCGCGCGCGATGTGCGGGCCCGTCGTGTCGGTGGTGCTGGTGGCGTCCGTCGAGAGCCACGCGTTAAGACGAACGGAGGCCAGGCTAGGCGACACGCCGCGCGGAGCGGCCCGGGGTGGTGCGGAGCGGATTGCGACCCGGTGTCTGGAAACTGGCTCAGGAGCTCGTGCCGGCCCGCTCGGCGCGATACGCATCGAGCAGCCGGACCTCCCGGCTGTCGGGCGGGAATTTCCTGCGTATCTCCGCTTCGTGCTTCAGAAACCAGCCCATGAGGGCGTGCCGGACAGCGTCGGTGCCGTGCCGGGCCGCGGCATCCCGCACGCTTTCCTGGAGCACCGCGCCGAAGAGGGCCGCGGACGCCGGTTCCTGTGGCATGGCCTGTCCTTTCGTCGGCGGCCCGCAGGTCACTGGACCGCGGGTCATCTGCGAGGTGGAGAGATATATTCCGCGAAACACTGCAAACGTGGGCGCGAGGATTTCCATGGGCAAGATTGTCGCTGCGCTCACGTTCGTCGTTCACCTGGCGGTCGTTGCATTCGGCCCGTACGGGCCGCATCGGGACGCGCTGCTGTACTATGCGATGGGCGAGCACCTGCGCCTGTTCGCGATGGACTTTCCCCCATTCATCGCGATCGTCGCACGCGCATTCACCCTTTTCGGCAACATCGAGCTGCTGACGCACGTGCCGATCGCGGCGGCACACGCGGCGCTGGTCGTGTTTGCGGCAGCGTTCGCGCGACGCAGCGGCGGCGGGCACGCCGTCCAGGCGATCGCGGCGCTCTGCATCGCGACCGCACCGGTATTTCTGCGCACCGGCTCCCTCTTCCAGCCGGTCGTCTTCGACCAGCTCTGGTGGACGGCCGCGCTGTGGGTGCTCGCCCTGGTTCCGGCTGCCGCGGAGCCACGGCGCTGCTGGCTCACGCTGGGCGCCGTGCTCGGGCTGGGTCTCCTGACCAAGTTCACGATCCTGGTACTCGGCGCTGCGATCCTCGTGGCGATTCTCGCGACACCCGAGCGGCGTGCGCTGCGCACGCGCTGGCCCTGGCTCGCGGGCATGCTCGCGCTGCTCGTGGGGAGCCCGAGCATCATCGGACAGATCGTGCTTGGCTGGCCGTTCCTGAAGCAGGTCCAGGACCTGGCGGACGTGCAGCTCGTGCACGTTTCCCCCGTCGCGTTTTTCGCTGAGCAGTTCCTCATGGTGGGACCCGTGCTGCTGTTCGCCGTCGCTGCGGCACTGACCACCCTGCGAGTCCGCGGCGCCGCACCCACACCGGCCCGGCACGAGGACGACGGGCTCCGCCTGGTCGTGATCGCCGCACTGGCTGCATTCGTGCTGATGCTGCTTGCGCGCGGCAAGCCCTACTACATCGCGCCGATCTGGCCGGCGCTGATCGGCATCGGCCTGGGTCGCCTCGACGTCCGGCTGCAGCATGCGACGTCCTCACGCAGCGCCCGTCGCGTGCGCGCGCGCACTGCCGCCGTGGCGATCCTGTGGCTTCTCGTCGTCGGATGGGGCGCGATCACGCTGCCGCTCGGGCTTCCCGTTCTGCCCCCCGAACCCATGGCGCGCTATGCCGGCTGGCTTGGGGCCGGAACGACGACGAACACGGGCGCGGTGATCTCGCTGCCGCAGGACTACGCGGACATGCTCGGCTGGGAGGAGCAGGTCGCTGCGGTCGAGGCCGCGTGGGCCTCGCTCTCGCCGGAAGAGCAGCAGCGCGCCGTCGTGCTCGCGACCAACTACGGCCGTGCGGGTGCGATCGACTGGTTCGGCGGCGATGCGTTGCCGGACGCGATCGCTCCGGTCGGCAGTTACTGGTTCTGGGGACCCGGTGAGCTGCCCGGCGAGATCACGATCGTGGCGGGCGAAGAGGCGAGCGAGCTGGAAGGCAGCTACTTCCGCAGTGCGCAGGAGTTCACGCGCGTGCGTCGTCCGTGGGGCGTGCCAGAAGAACGGGATGTTCCGATCACGATCGCGCGCGAGCCGCTCGCACCGCTGCAGCAGATCTGGCCGCGCTTCGAGGGCGTCAACTGAGGCGCGTCACCGACCGATGGGACTGGTCCGGATCGCGCGCGAGAAGTCGGGATCGCCGATGGCCGCAGCGATCCGCTCATTGACGCGGCGCGCGCGCCGGGTCTCCTCGAGCGACAGGTCCGTATCGATCCAGCCACGTTCGTAAGCGGCATCCAGCGAGTAGCCCGGCAGCAGACCGACGAGCGGCCCGAGGGCGGCGTCGTCTGCCGCGAGCTCGTTGACGGCATCGACGATCGTGCTGGTGCAGTTGTTGGTGAGCGTGTTGTACCACGTCGGCGTGTGCTCGATGCGCTGCGCGTCGTCGACCAGGCGGCGGAACAGGTGCTGCGCCTGTGCTGGCGTGACGCGCACCGGGAAGAAGTATAGCGGGTCGTCCCACGCGATCACGCGCAGGCCGAGCAGGTCCGGCTCCGTGCCGATCACGACCATCGTCTCGTAGCGCCGCAGCAATCCCCGCAGCGGCGAGTACTCTTCACCTTCCTCCCTGCGCGCCTCGACGGACACCGCCAGTGTTCGCCCATCGGCGAACTCGAACGACAGGAACGGATGCGCAATCCCCCGGAAGCGCGGAATGAACGGGGACAGCGCGAACCACACGCGCTCGAGCTGTGCGAGGTCGTACTCACCCTCGGTCCAGCGCGCCTCGGACGTGCCGTCAGGAGCGTGGCGGAAATCGCGGATGTTGCTGATGCGGACCAGGTCGCCATCCGTGCGCACGATCGGCAGCCGCGACTGGGCGAGGTTCCAGGTGCGCTCGTGCGAGGGCTCGCGACCGAGGACGGCGGCCGCGAGCAAGCCGACGGCGAGGACGAGTGCGACGGTGAGCGCGAGCATGGCGCGGCGCGGACGTCGCTTCATCGCGAGCCGCACCCCGATCTCAGTCGTTCTCCTGCGGTATGGCGATCTTCCGCTTGCGCGCGGCCGTGTAGATGTCCGCCGTCGAGACGCGCACCACCTTGGGCGTCAGGGCGGGTCCGGTGCCGAACTCGGCGGTCCAGGTCACCGACTGCCCGCTGACATTGGTCGCGCGCACCGGGTTGTGGACACTCGGGATCTGCAGCACCTGCACGTCCTGGTCGAGCTGCGGCAGCACGTAGCCGCGCACGACGTCGACGAGCAGCTCCCTGAGCTCGGATCCGCCCAGGCCGGGGAACGCCTCACGCAGCAGCTCGCCGCTCTTGAAGCCGGATCGCTGGTACAGGGAAGCGGTTTCGAACAGGAACTCTTCGGGCGGACCGTCGTTGGGGACCATGCTCCTCCGGGGGTACAGGAAGCCACAAAGATAGCCAGTTTGCCCCGTTTCTGGTATTGCGGCCCGCCCCACCAACCGCAAACCCGCTTCGAAGAGGGCCGGCTGGCATGCCGTTCGCCTCACGTGCGCGGTCTCCAGCACACGATGCGGAGACGCTGAACCCACGCAGATGGAGGCACCCATGGCCGGAACCGCGCAGCAGGTCGGAACGCCCACCTGGCAGCTCGACCCGACGCACTCGAGCGCCGAATTTTCCGTGAAGCACATGATGATGACAACGGTCCGCGGCCGCTTCAAGGAGCTGCAGGCCACGCTGCGCGGGGATCGCGACAACCCGAAGGACGCGGGCGTGGACGTGCGGATCAACGTCGCCAGCATCGACACCGGCGTCGAGGATCGCGACAAGCACCTGCGCAGTGCAGACTTCTTCGACGCGGAGAAGTATCCCGAGATCACGTTCCGCAGCAAGCGGATCGAAGGTTCGCCGCCGAAGGAGGAAGGCGACACGTTCAAGGTGGTCGGCGACCTCCAGATCGCTGATACGACCATGGAGATCCCGCTGGATTGCGAGTATCTCGGGCGCGGCACGGATCCATGGGGCAAGACGCGCGCGGGCTTCACGTTCCGCGGCGAGATCGACCGTCGCGAGTGGGGGCTCAAGTGGAACCAGGCGCTGGAAACCGGTGGCGTGCTGGTCGCCAACAAGGTGAAGATCGAGGGCGAGGTGCAGTTCGTCCGTGATGAAGGTTGATTTCAGCAGAGAGGCATGATGCGCGGATTCGTGGAGCTTGCGGCGGCAGTGGGACTGGCCCTGATGGTGGGAGGGTGCGACACCGGCGGAGAGGAGGCGGAAGGGGTCGGCAATGCACCAGTGAGCACGCCGGGCGCGACGCAGGTCGCTGACAGTGCGTCGCATGATGCACACGATGCAGCGCAGCGTGCCTCCGCTGACAATGTGCACGCGCATGCCGGCACGGGCGAGCCGCGCCCGCTGCTGCCGATCATGCAGCAGCTCGGCACGGACATGATCGCGCTGACGCACGCGCTGATGACGGACAGCACGGTCCTGGTTGCCCACGCTGCGGAGGCGATCGCGCATCATCCGCCCATCGCACAGGATGACATCGCGCGCATCCAGGCGACGCTGGGCGAGGAAATGGCTGAGTTCGAGCGGCTGGACGAGGAGGTGCACGAGGCATCGGTGCGCCTGCACGAAGCCGCGCAGGGCGGCAGCAGCGAGCGGGTGCTCACGCTGCTGAACGAGGTGCAGCGCGGATGCGTCGCCTGTCATGCGCAGTTCCGTGATCGGCTGCGCACGAACGCCCCACGGTAACATTCACCCTGCGATACAACCGGGAGGACTGCATGAGCTTCATCCGGGACCTGCTGCCCGAGTTCGACGAGGAGATGCGTACGACGCGCCGGGCACTGGAGCGCGTGCCGGCGCACCGTGGCGAGTGGAAGCCGCACCCGAAATCATTCCCGCTCGGACACCTGGCACAGCTCGTCGCGTCGATGCCGTCATGGACGACCACGATGCTGCGCGAAACCGAGCTGGACCTGACGAAGGGCGGAGGCTACAGCTTCGAGACGACGGAAGCGCTGCTCGCACGCTTCGACCGGGGTGTCCAGGAGGCGCGCCTGGCGATCCAGGAGGCGAAGGACGGCGACATGTCCGTGCCATGGTCGCTGAAGATGGGGGACCAGGTGCTGTTGACTCTGCCCCGCCAGGTCGTCGTGCGGCAGCACATCAACCACCTCGTGCACCATCGCGGCCAGCTCAGCGTGTACCTGCGACTCCTCGACGTGCCGGTCCCGTCCATGTACGGTCCGACAGCGGACGAGCCGTGGGGGGCGCAGGCGTCGCCCGAGCAGTGAGCAGCGGCTAGACGCAGACGTGCAGGCGTTTCGTGCTGTACGACAGCAGCAGGGCGCAGTCGTACAGCACGTCGACGCCGAACAGCACGGCCGGAGCGTCCTTGCCGCCGATCGCGTCGAATACGGGCAGATCGAGGATGCGCAGCTCGGTGGGCGGCAGGCAGCGCCCGCCGATGCACAGGCTGTCGAACGTGTAGCGGTGTGCGGCCATGCTGCGGCCGTTCATCCCGCGCGCACCGCGCGCATCCTCCCGAACTCCGTCACTGTCTGCAGCGACACCAGCAAGCGCGGCCGCCCGCCAGTTCATCGTGCCGGTCTGTGCACCCGTATCGAGCAGCGCGGGGACGGAGTCGCCGTGCAGCACCGCCGTGAACTGAATGAAGCCATCGGCCACGCTGGAGTGGAACGGAACACCGCTGGTGGCCGAGCCGAGCCGCTGCTCCGCACTGCCATCGCGCGGGTGCAGCCGCAGCACCCCACTCGGAACATCGAAAACGACGTCGTAGTCGGCGAGCACATCGACGCCGAGGATGCCGTTCACCTCGCGCTCGCCGTACCTGCGGAAGTCCGGGATGTCCGCGACAATGACCCAGGGCGTCTCGTGGGCCGCATTGCCGACGTGCAGCGCGGGCAGGCGCACGAACTCCATGATGCTCTGACCCGTGGCCCCCGTCACCAGGGAGAGGCGGACATCAGAGTCAGGGACGTCCAGCTCGCGGCGCAGGTCCGCCGAGATCAGTGACCTGCCCGCCGCCGTATCGATGATGAACCAGTGCGTTCCCACGCCTTCCACGGTCACCTGGGTCAGCAGGCGGCCGTCGACGGATACCAGCGGCAGGTCGATTGTTGGCGAGCGGACCTCGCCGCCCGACAGCGCGGGATCGCTCGAGCGGAGCTCAGCGCTGGCCGCCGAGCCTGGCCCGCCCGGCCGCTCGGTGAGCGCGCCGGCAGCTGCTCCCTCGTTGCCGTCACCGTAGCCCGCGGGTGCGCCACAGGCCGCCGCAAGCACGATCAGCAGGCCAGCCGTCCAGCCAGCGCCAGCCGCACGTGCCCGGCGCGCCAGGTCTCTCGCAAATCCTCTCATCGGTCCTACATTACCCGCGAGCGCCGATTGTTTCCAACAGTTTACGGAGCTGGCCGTGCCCGGACGCAAACTGACCGCAGTGCTGCTTGTGCTCGTCATCGTGCTGGTCGTGGTCGCGCTGATCCGGACCGCCACGAGCGCACCGAGCTTCCGCGCTGCTGATCATCCGACCTACAACCAGTGCATGGCGGCCATCCCGACCGAGTGGTCCCGCAACAGCCTGGAGCGCGAGCGGGCCGAGCGCGCCTGCCTGCACGAGGAGCAGCAGCGGCGCGGTCGGTAGGATTTCCCCGGCATGATCCGGGCGGGAACATGATCCGCGCGTCGATCCACAGGCTGGCTGCGGTGCTGATGCTCGCCGCGTGCCAGGAGGATGCCCCGCAGCAGGCTCGTGGCTGCTCGCGGGCAGGATGAGGGTCGCGAGCTCCCGGCAGCGGCGAGATCGAAGGCAATGTTGCGCGAGTCGGGGCGGGGGCGAATGCGAGCAACGTTGGCTTGGATAATCAAAGGCAACGTTGCGCGCGTTACGGCGGGAGCGAACGCCAGCAACGTTGGCTTTGATTATCGAAGGCAATGTTGCACGCGTCGCGGCGGGGGCGAACGCCAGCAACGTTGGCTGTGAATCCCCCGTGTGTCGGCGGCAGCACCATCCCTCGAATCCGGTTGCGGACGCGGCCCCTCATGGCCGTGACATCCGCGACTTCTACGAGCTACGCGACTTCCGCGGCTTCCGCACCTGCGATGGCCCGCGGCTCAACCGTCACCTCCATCGCGCCCCGCAGACTGTTCACGAACCACAGCCGCTCCGCCCTTCGCACGTCATCGAGAGGAATGGTGCGTTCCCGCACGACGCCCTGCTCGAGCAGCTCGGCACGCAGGCACCCGCCGAGCAGCCCGGCCGTTCGCGGCGGGGTGATCAGCTCGCCCTGGATCAGCGCGACCAGGTTGCCGCGCGTGAACTCGGTTGCCTCGTCGCGCTCATTGCCGAGGAGGACGTCGAAGCAGCCGGGCGCTGCTGCCAGAGCGTGTTCGTAGACGGAGCGCAGCGATGTCTTGTGATAGACGAAGACGTCACGCGAGTCGATCGCGCGGGGTGCGATGCCGATGAATCGCCGGCGCGCATCGCCGTGCGAGGACTCCATCCCGCCACCAGCGCCTTCGGCGGGAACCAGGTCGGGTCCGCAGTCGAAGTCATCCAGCCGAGCGACGTCGACGCCGACGGCGCCGGTTCGGGACAGCGTGAGCCGGACGCGACGCCGTCGCGGTCCGGTCTGCGGTACGCTGCCGGCGCCCGGCGCTTCGTCGCAAAGCGCCGCGAGCCGCTCCCGCACCTCCTCCTCGGGAAACCGCCGGCCGAAGTACGCACACGACTCCGCCAGTCGTGCCAGGTGTCGCTCCAGGCGTGCGATCCGTCCGTCTTCCAGGCGCATCGTTTCGATGAGCGAGAAGTCCGGCTGCGCGGCCCACAGGATCCGGCTCTTTTCCTTCAGCTCCTCGGCTTCGCGCGACGCTGTCGCGTCGATCGTAATGCCGCTGCCCACGCCATACTCGGCAACGCCCCGTTCGTGATCGATCCACATCGTGCGAATGGGAACGGAGAACGTGCAGTCGCCTCCGGGCTCGATGATACCGATCGCGCCGCAGTACACTTCCCGCGGTGAAGGCTCGAGCTCCCGGATCAGCCGCATCGTGGAGATCTTCGGTGCGCCGGTGACGGAGCCGCAGGGAAAGAGCGCGCCGAAGATCTCGACGAGGCTGCAATCGTCGCGCAGCTCCGCAGTCACGGTCGAAGTCATCTGCAGCACCGTGGGATAGCGCTCCACGACGTGCAGCGACGGCACCCGCACCGTGCCCGTGCGGGCGATGCGACCCAGGTCGTTGCGGAGCAGGTCCACGATCATGAGGTTCTCCGCCCGTTCCTTCTCCGACGCGCGCAGTGAGCGTGCGAGCTCTTCGTCCTCGCCCGACCAGCGGCCGCGCGCGTGCGTTCCCTTCATGGGGCGTGTCGTGATGGTGCGCCCGCTGCGCGCAAAGAACAGCTCGGGTGATGCCGACAGGATGCGCACCGCGCCCAGGTCCAGGTCCGCATGGTAGCCGTGCCCCTGCGCGCGGTGCAGGGCCGCGCACGCTGCATCGACGTCGAAATCGGCGGGCAGCGTCGCATGCAGGCGCGTCGTGTAGTTGACCTGGTACGACTCGCCGGCCAGGAGCGCCTCGCGGATGCGTGCAAAGGCAACGTCGTACTGCGCGTCCGTCGTGGCCGGCATCCACTGGAGCGCAGGGGCCTGTGGCGCCGCAGCCGCGGCGGGTGCCGGGTGCCCGCACTCGAAGATGCCGAGCCAGAGCAGCGGGAGGTGCCCGCGCTCGTGCGTGCAGAGTGCATCGTCGAATGCGGGCGCAGCCTCGTAGGACACGAAGCCCGCGACCCAGCAGCCAGAGCGTGCGGCTTCCCCGGCTGCATGCAACGCCGGCAGGACCTGCTCGAGCGACGTCGCCTGCAGCACCTCGAGCGGCCGCTCGAACATGCGGCGGTGCGGGGTGCCGTCGCAGCCGGGGAAATCGAACAGGAGGCGCGCCATGCGCGGAATGTAGCGCCTCGAGCTACGCCACCGCCGCCTCCAGCACGCTGTCCTCCAGCCGCGCGTAGCTCTGCTCCATGCCGCCGACCATGCCCGTCCCGAGTGCCGCGTCGCGCACCTCGGCGCTCGGGTACGTGATGACGATGCTCAGCAGTGTGCCTGCTCCGACCGGCGTCAGTGTCATCTCGTTGGTGGTCGCGGGACCATCCATGCCGGTCATGCGCTCGCTCGTCACCTCCCGATACGGCGGCTCCGACTCCAGCACCTCGCCTTCGAAGCCGAAGCGCTGGCTGCCGTCCGTGTTCTCCCACTCGTAGCGGTAGCGGCCGCCCACCTCCGAAGCGAGCTCGCAGACGGGCATCGTCCAGCCCTCCGGGCCGAGCAGCCAGCGCTGCAGGAGCGCGGGCTCGTGATGCGCGCGCCACACCTGCTCCACGCTGCCCCGGATCACCCGGCTGATGCGCACCTGTGTGTCGCTCAGAATCTGAGCCTCCGTCGGACGGCTGGCAGCGAAGGCGGAAAGATCGGCCAGGACGTCGTCGAGCTGACCCAGAGCGGACTTCATGCCCTCGACCATTCCCATCGCGACGAGATTCTCCATCGCCTCGAGGCTCGGGAAGTATGCGACCGACGTGAACGTGGAGCCGCCGGACGGCAGGGACGCAAACGTGTAGACCATGCGCATGGTCGGCATCGACTCGTCGGGGGTGCCGTCCTCCTTGCCGAAGCCGTCCTCCACCTCGAAACCGCGACAGGGATTTACGGAAAGGAAGCGGAACCAGCCGTGCGACCGGGTCCCATCGGGTCCCGTCATGTAGTAGAGCGACTGGCCGCCCGGCGCCATGTCATGTCGCGTGAACGTGGCGGGCCACTGTTCAGGCCCCCAGAACTTCTCGAACTGCCGCGGGTCCGCGAAGGCGTCCCAGAGACGCTCCACGGTCACCGGGTACTCGGCAGTGACAGTGAGCGTGAGATCTTCGGGGTTGGAACGTACATCCTTGATCGGCATGATCATCACTCCTGCGCTTCAGGGTTGTCGAAGAGTCTGTCGATCTGACTGAACCGCGCCCGCCACAGCTCCTCGAGCTGTGCGAGCAGCTCACGCGCCCGGGCCAGCTGCTCCGGGTTGCCGCGGACGCGGCGTTCACGGCCGTGCGGCTGCTTGGTCACGAGACCTGCCTCCTCCAGGACCGCCACATGCTTCTGCACCGCCGCAAACGACATGTCGTAGCGGGCGGCCAGCGACGACACCGATGCGGGCTCTCCCGTGAGCACACGCCGGACGATGTCGCGACGCGTTGCGTCGGCGAGTGCGCGGAACAGTCGATCGAGCTCCGCATCGGAGAGTGCGCGGTGACCTACAACCATATGGTTGTAGATAACGGGAGCCGCCGGCGGACACAAGGGGGGCGAAACGCGACAGGGCGAGGACCGGCGCCGAACCGGCCATCGCCCTGCCCTTATCTGTCGCGGCTGTGGCCGGAAAAGGGCGCCAGGATGTGCCTCAGCGCACGTTAGCGAGCGCGTCCGCCAGTGCGGGCAGCACGATGCCGAGTGAGCCGTCCACCTTGACCTCGGCGACGTCGTCTGCGCGTGTGGGTCCGCGGTTGACGACGGCGATCGGCACACCGTCGCGCATTGCGCGGTCGATAAAGCGCCGGCCGGAGTACACGGCGAGGGAGGAACCGGTCACGAGCAGGACGTCGCCCTGCTCGAACACGCGCCACGCGTCCGCCAGTACGGGTGCCGCCACGTTCTCACCGAAGAATACGACGTCTGGCTTCATGATCCCGCCGCACACGTCGCATGCCGGCACGCGGAAGTCCTCCATCGTTTCCTCGGGCAGCTCCGCGTCGCCATCGGGGCGGATCTCGACCATGTCGGGAAACAGCAGCGGTGGCCAGTCGGCATTGAGCTCGAGCAGGCGCTGCTGGAAGTCGTCGCGTGCCACGGGCGTGCTGCAGGCGATGCAGCGAACGAGTGCGAGCGAGCCGTGCAGCTCGACCATGTTGCGACTGCCGGCGGCCTGGTGCAGCCCGTCGACGTTCTGCGTGATGAGTCCGGTGACGTGGCCTGCCTCCTCCATCCGGGCGAGCGCCTGGTGTCCGCTGTTCGGCAGCGCATCGCGCATGCGCGGCCAGCCGATCGTGCTGCGCGACCAGTAGCGTGCGCGTGCCGAATCGCTGCGCACGAACTCCTGGTACTGCACGGGAGCGCGCCGGCTCGGCGCACCGGCGCCGCGGTAGTCGGGGATACCGGACTCGGTGCTCATGCCGGCGCCGGCGAGGACGACGATGCGGCGGTCGCGGAGGAGAGGAACGAGCGGCTCGACTGCGTCGGCGGAGCGGCCGACGTGCGCTTTGGTGTGATCCATGCCGTCAAGATAGAACATTCGCGAGGCCGGATGCAGGCGCCTCTCGACCCTGCGTGGAGGCGTTCCGCGACACGTTCACATCTCCAGCACCACCTTGCCCCACCCTTCCTCCCGCGCTGCCAGGGCTCGATACGCGTCCACGCCCCTGGCCAGCGGCAGCCGGTGCGTGATCAGGCGTGCGAGCAGGTCGACCTCGCGTCCGGCGAGAACGAGCGCATCAGGGAGCAGCCGTCGCGCCGGGCATCTTCCCGCCACGTAGGCGAGGTTGCGGTCGTACAGCTCACCGGGCGAAAGCGCGAGGCTCGGTTCCGTGTGTACTCCGACAGCGGCGAGCCTGCCGCCCGGCCGCAGCATGTCCGCGGCCGTGCGTGTCGCCTCGGGAGAGCCGACGGCCTCGATGGCGCAGTCCGCACCCGGGCGATCCGTCACCTCGCGCACGCGCGCGACGAAATCATCTTCGCGGATCGACAGCGGCGTTGCACCGAACGCTGCAGCGAGCTGGAGGCGTGAGGTGACCGCGTCCAGCGCGAAGACGTGGCGGGCACCGCGCGCAATCGCGGCCCGCACCGCGAGCACGCCGACAGGACCGCAGCCGACGATCGCAACGACGTCGTCTGCACCGACCTGCGCCATCTCCGCAGCGAACATCGCCGTCGCGAGCACATCGCCGGCCAGCAGTGCGACGCCGGCATCCGGCAGGGTGTGGGGTACACGCACGAGCGTCGAATCCGCTAGCGGCACACGCACGAACTCCGCCTGTGCGCCATGCAGCCCCGTGCCGTTCTGCACCCATCCGAAGAGCTGCCCGCGGACGCAGCGTGCCGTCAGGCCGACGGCGCACGCCCAGCACGCTCCGCAGCTGGTGGTGAACGGCGCAACGACCCGATCACCGACGCCGAAGCGTTTCACCGCCGATCCGATTTCGACCACGTGCCCGGTGAACTCGTGACCCATGACCGTGCCGGGGTCGAGTCCGCGCTCGCGTCCGAGGTACGGATGCAGATCGGAGCCGCAGATGCCGGCGGCCTCGACTCGCACGATGACGTCTGCGTCGTCGCGGAGGATGGGATCGGGGACGGTGCCGTAGTGCAGCGTCTCGATATCGGCGAACGTGATCGCGTTCATGAGCCGGTCATCGCGTGACCGCGGCCGCTTCTCTTCCCTGCACCTCGTCTGGCGCCCACGCCTCACGCCGCCAGCACATCTCCCAGAACATCCACTCGTACCTGGACGACAGCACGAAGATGTCGATCAGCCGCTGTCGCTTCTCCCCCGAAGCGCCTGCGCCGAGCCGGTTCATCTCCTCGATCAGCCAGTCGCGGGCGGCGATGAACTCCTCCGACACGTACATCGCGATCCAGTCGGCGTACCGCGCGTCCGCGGGTGTGCCCAGCTTCGCCATGTCAGCCGCCACGTACGCGTAGCCCCATGCGCACGGCAGCAGCGCGGCCACCAGGTCGGCCATGTCGCCGTCCGCGGCGGTGCGCACGAGGAAGTCCGTGTACGCACGCGTCGTCGGCCACACCGGCTCACGTTCCAGCTCGTCCGGGCTGATGCCGAAGCGTTCCGCGTACGCACGATGCAGCCCCATCTCCAGGTTCAGCGTCAGATCGAGAATTTTCGCGTACCACTGCATGGAATCCAGGCGATTGGACTTCGCCGCACCCCACGCGAACATGCGCGAATACTCCTTCAGGTACAGGTAATCCTGGCGGACCCAGTTCCTGAAGACGTCCGGATCCAGCGTGCCGTCGGCGATGCCGCGCACGAACGGGTGCTCGAGCTGCGCGTCCCAGAGCGGGCGGGCGGCCTTGAACAGGTCGTCGGTAAGCTTCTGCATGATCTGCTGATCGGGTTCGGGTGCTCCGCGCACCGGATCGATGAAGCAACGACGTCGCGCGGCGGGGCGTACGTCGCATGGCTCAACCTACCGTTCTGTCGGGATTCCCGCCTGTTCGTTACGACGTTCCGCCGGCGGAATCCCGGCAAGGCTGAAACTTTCCCCTCGCGCCACCCGACCTGCATGCTTCAGTTCCAGATCATCATACTGCAAACGACCCGACGAAGGTGGACCGACTGGCGTTCCGGCGCGCAGGCGACGGCAGAGTCGAGAGCGCCACCGTTTCCTTCAGCGGTCAGACGTTCGCGCTGCACCGGCTGGTGGCAGGTCCCTCAACGGACGAGCTGCGGGCATACACCGGTCGCTACTTCAGCGACGAGGCGGCGACGGTGTACATGGTCGAGCTGCGCGGCGACACGCTGGTCGCAACGCACCACAGAAACGGAGACGTTCGCCTGCGCGCCGTCGGCGACGACGCGTTCGCCGGGGTGGAGATCCCGCTGCATCTCCAGTTCGCGCGCGATGCGCGGGACACGGTCACGGGGCTGCACATGTCGATCGTGCGGACGCCGCGTGTGTGGTTCGAGCGGATCGACAGGTAGACATCAGGGGCGGGGCGCATCACCGGCCGGTGCGTCCCGCTGGTCCCGCTCGCCAAGGCCGAGCGCCGGACCCCACCGCAGCGCGTGCGGCGTCGCATCTCACGACATCCGCCCCAGCGCCATTGTCGCGCACCGCGCGCCCGTGCATCCGTGCGGGGTCGTCCCGCCGATCCGCCTGACCTGCTGCCCGGAGGACAAGTTGCGCGATATCCGCCATGCCTGGCGCGCGCTGTTGCGTGCACCCGGCTTCCTCATTGCGACCATGACGACCCTCGCCCTCGCGCTCGGCGCGGTGACGGGCATGTTCAACGTGGTGAAGACGGTGATCCTGGAGCCGCTTCCCTTCCCTGCGGCGAACCGGCTGGTCGCGATCCTGGGTACCGCACCGGGTTCCGACCTGCCGGAGGAGTTCGGGCCCGGCCTCGAATTCTATCTGCACTACGGCGAGCAGTCGCAGCTGCTCGAGGACGTGTTCGTCTTCGCGGCCGGCACGTCGACGCTGCGCACCGACGACCGCGTCGAGCGCATCCCCATGGCATGGCCGACCAACGAGATCTACACGACGCTCGGCATCCAGCCGCAGCTCGGGCGCCTGCCGGTGGCGGAGGATGGTGACGACGTCGTCGTCATCAGTGATCGACTCTGGAGCAGCTGGTTCGGGCGCGATCCCTCCGTGATCGGGAGATCGTACTTCGTCTCGGACGGGATGAAGCGCATCATCGGCGTGATGCCGCCCGAGTTCACGTTCCCATCGGACGAGACGCTGCTGTGGGTCGCTTCGGTCTTCGAGCTGGAGGACGTGCAGCCAGGTCAGTTCGGCCTGGGCATGATCGGCCGCATGAAGCCGGGCGTCACGCACGCCGGTCTCGCCGACGAGCTGACGAAGCTGTCACGGGAGCTGCCGGAACGATTTGGCGGCTCACCGAACTACGCCCGTGTCATGGAACAGCACCGCGCGATCGTGGAGCCGCTGCTCGATCGCGTCGTGGGCACGACTACGCGGACGTCGCTCTGGGTGCTCCTCGCCGGAGTCGGAATCGTGCTCGTCATCGCGTGCGTCAACGTCGCGAACCTGTTCATGGTGCGCGCGGAGACACGGCGCCGCGACATGGCCGTGCGTCGCGCGATCGGCGCCGGTCGCGGTGCGCTCGTGCGCCTGCAGCTTGCCGAGGCGTTCCTGGTCGCGCTGCCCGCTGGTGTGCTCGCGGTCCTGCTGAGCGCCGTGACGCTGCCACTGTTCGTTCGTGCGGCGCCGGACGGCATTCCACGGCTGAGCAGCGTGGGCCTGGACGGCACCACCATTGCCGCCGCGTTCGTGCTCGTGCTGGTTGCGGGGCTCGCGTGTGGGTTGGTGCCGGCCCTGCGCGCGTCCGCACCCGACCTGGTGCGGCTGCGGGAGGGGGGGCGCGGCTCCACCGGCCGCAGCCGACTGGGGCGCGACGTGCTGGTCGTCGGGCAGACCTCGCTGGCGCTCGTGCTGCTGATCGGCGCCGCACTGCTGCTGCAGAGCTTCGACCGGCTGCGCAGCGTGGACCCGGGCTACGAGATCGAGGACATCTACACCTTCCAGTTCGCACCGGACCAGGAGCACCTGGTCGACGGGCCCTCGTTCGGCGCCATGCACCTGGACTTCATGCAGCGGCTGCGCGGGCTGCCCGGCGTGACCGGCGTCGGCATCGTCAACAACCTGCCACTGGACGAAGGCACGGGCGGCACACGCTTCCTCAGCGACGACATGACGGACGAGAGCGGCGGCGCACTTCTCGATGTCAACTTCGCCGGAGGCGACTACTTCGAGGTGATGGGCATCGAGATGCTGTCGGGTCGCGCGTTCACGAGTGACGAGGCCGTGCGGCCGAACAACAGCGTGATCATCAGCCGCTCCGCTGCCGAGCGCTTCTGGCCGGGGCGCAACGCCGTCGGGCAGCGGCTGCGCTGGGTGCAGCCGGATGGACCTGTCGCGTTCCAGGTCGTCGGCGTGGTCGAGGACGTGAAGCAGAACGACTGGCGCGAGGAAGGCTCGGCACTGGTGTATGCGCCGCTGACCGGGCCGGCGCCCGACACCTGGGCAATGGGGTCGCCTGCCTACGTCGTGAAGTCGCCGCGTGCGGACCGGCTCACGCCCGAGGTCCGTGCACTCGTGCGCGAGGTCGCGCCGGAGGCGCCCGCGTACCGCGAGTACACCATGGAATTCCTGGCCGAGCGCTCGATGATCCAGCTCTCCTTCACGATGCTGACACTCGCCGTCGTCGCCGGACTGGCGCTGCTGCTCGGCGTCATCGGCCTCTACGGCGTGCTGTCCTACGTCGTCGCGCAGCGCACGCGCGAGATCGGCGTACGCATGGCGTTCGGTGCGACGACGGGTGCTGTGCGGCGCCTCGTGGTCTCGCAAGGCGCACGCGTCGTGCTGATCGGCGTCGTGCTGGGGACGGCGGCAGCCCTGGCATCGACACGCCTGCTCGACGCACTGCTGTTCGGCATCAGCGCTGTCGATCCGATCGTGTTCGTGCTGATGTCGCTGATGATGCTCGCGATCGGCATGCTGGCGAGCTACATGCCGGCACGGCGGGCGAGCGCGGTGAATCCGGTGGAGTCGCTGCGAAGCGACTAACGAAGCCGGTGGCGCCCGGCGCTGGCTTTGACGCCACCGTCCGGAACCGCCGCCGGATCGTGTCACAGATCAGGCCTCTCCGGTGTCTACTGTATGAACACTGACTCCGCTCATACAGCCGTCAGGAGAGGCACGTCGTGTCTTACGCCTACTTGTTCGTTTCGCTCCTCCTGGTCTCCCTGCTCGTGTATGCGGGTGCCCGGAAGCTGTCGCATCGAGGCGATGTCGTGGCGAGCTATGCCCGGGTGGGGGTACCGGAGGAGCGGCTCGACGCACTGGCGGCAGTACTGTTCGTGAGTGCGGCGGGCCTGGTGGCGGGAGTGTTCATCCGTCCGCTGGGCATCGCTGCCGCTGCGGGGCTGGTGATCTATTTCCTGGCGGCACTCACCGCCCACTTCGTGCATCGCGACGCGAGCAACGCCGGCACGCCGCTGGTCATGCTGGTACTGGCGGCGGGCGCGTTGGTGCTCCGGATCCTTGTGGCGTGAGTGGCCGCTACTCCGCGCGCCGCAACACGAACCCGTCGATCCCGACCAGGTACCCGTCGGAGTAGCCCGACGATCTCGCATCCTTCCCCAGCAGCTCCACCACCACCGTGGCGGTCCCGGCCGCCAGGCGCACGTTTCCGAACGAGATCGGCCCGGTCGGCTCGACCGTCCGTGAGAACCCGTCGACGAGCGGCTGCAGGGGCTCGTCGTTCACCCTGAGCTGGAAGATCCCGTAGTCGTTCGCACGTGTGAAGAAGCCGACGAGCTCGTATGTACCCGCGGCCGGCACCGGGAGCTGCAGCGACAGCCGGTTTCCCGGTCGCGCACCGACCCACCAGAGCTGTGCCTCACCGCCCCAGCCGCTGTCGAACGCACCCATCTGCTGGACCTGCAGCTCACCGCCCGTCACGGAAGCCGACGAAAGCAACGCCTCCGCCTCGATCTCCGGTGTCGCCAGGCGGCTGAGCGGTAACAGGTCGCGTGGCAGACTCACAAAGGACGCGTGCGGCTCGGTCTGATACCAGAACGCCACGGTCGCGTACTCCACGCCAGGCTGGTCATTGGTGCCACCGTGCTCCAGGTCGAACCGGAAGCTCTGCCGGAAGGGGATCGGGTCCTCGATGTGCCAGCGGTAGGTGTTGATGCGGCCCTTCTCCTCGTCCTTGATCGTGACTCCGTGGTACGGCGCGCTGTACTCGCCCGTGTCATAGTACCAGCCGGAGGAGAAGTAGTCCTCGGTCCCGGTGCCGATGTATGAAGGCTGGCGCTCACCGTCGATGTAGATCCGCTCGTCGCCTTCGAGGTAGCCGAGGTGACTCCCCTGAAGCGGCTGCATGGACGCGAGTGTCCCCACGTAATGGCCGCGACCGCGCGCCTCCAGGACCGCAACCGGGCTGCCCGCCTGGGTGAGATGCTGCCGGTACTGTGCGTGGAAGTACAGGACGTCGTCCGGCAGTCGATCGTACGTGAGGACGTCGATGTTGTAGTAGAAGCGTTCTGCGGCCCTGCGTGCGGTGTTCGTGATGGTAATGCGCGCGCCCGTCCGGAACGGCATCGGCCAGTAGCTGTTGTAACCGCCGCTGGTCATGTTGAGCGGCAGCGACGTGAAATCCTTCCACTCGCCGAAGCCCATCCCGAAGAAATCCGACAGCGGCACCTCCACCGAAGGCTGGGCCTCGCCGTCCCAGTACGCGCGCACGATCATCTGACGCTGGAGCTCACGATCATTGCGCGGCGAGACGGTCACCCACAGGCGTCGCACGACGCCGGCACCGTCGTGCTCCATTAGCGTCGGGGTCTCGCCGGGCGCGATCGCGACCCAGTCGTCGTTGCCGCCGGTGCGATCGTAGCTCGAGTAGTGTGCCGCGCCCGCGTCGAACGGACGCGTCAGGCGCTCGAGCGCGCTGCCATGGCCGATAGGCGGCGCCTGAGCGGACGCGGGTATGGCGGCAGCGACGAGCAGAACGCAACAGCACGCGGCGAGTGGGCGCATCAGATCCTCGACCGGTTCAGGGTCGGCTCACTGTCGGGGTGCGACGCGGGCCGTGCACGCGCCGCCGCGCGCCGGGCGGCACCACCGGCGGGTGCGGCCTGCCGCCGAGCAGGCGCAGCCCGTTGGCGGCGACGAGCAGTGTGCTTCCCTCGTGTCCGACGACCGCGAGCGGCAGCGGAATTCCGATGGTCAGCGCCACGACGACGAGCATGGCCATCCAGCCGATGCTGAAGAACACGTTCTGCCGCACCACGCGGCGGGCGCGCTTCCCGAGATGGATGACGTAATCGACCTTCTCGATGTCGTCGCTCATGAGCACGACGTCGGCGGTCTCGATGGCGACGTCGGTTCCGATCGCGCCCATGGCGACGCCGATCGTGGCGGCGGCCATCGCCGGTGCGTCGTTCACGCCGTCGCCGACCATTGCGACACCCACGGAGCTTTCGCGCAGCACGCGCACCGCCTCCACCTTTTCGTGCGGCAGCAGGCCGGCGCGCACCTCGTCGGCACCGATCTCGGACGCGATGGCGCGCACGGCGTCGGGATGATCACCCGATAGAACCGTGATCCAGCGCACGCCCTCGTACTTGAGGTGACGCACCGCGGCGGCAGCGTTCGGCTTGAGCTCGTCACCGAA
>DASTYK010000188.1 GCA_035764935.1 Longimicrobiales bacterium
CTGCGTGCGGCCTACGGCGAGTCCGGCCAGCAGCCCGATGCGTTCGTCGCGCTGCGCACGTTCGACCCGGCGCCGGGACCGGGCGGAAGTGGTACCGTCACGCCTCGCAACCTCGGCAACCCTGACCTCGGTCCGGAGCGCGGCAAGGAGATCGAGTTCGGCTTCGACGCCGCGCTGTTCGACGACCGTCTCGGCATCGAAGCGACGTACTACAACCAGCGCACAACCGACGCGATCCTGCTGCGCGAGATCGCGCCGTCCACCGGCTTCTCCGGCACGCAGTACGTGAACGCCGGTGAGATCGCGAACAGCGGCTTCGAGGTGCTGCTGCGCGGCGAGCCGTGGCGTACGGACCGGCACTCGCTGGAGATGTCCCTCAACCTGGCCACGAACAGCAACGAGGTGAAGAGTCTCGGCGACGTCACGGACGAGAACTTCATCAGTGCGGGCACGTTCATGCGCCACCAGATCGGGACTCCCGTCGCCTCTTGGTATGGTCGCAAGGTCGTGAGTGCGCAGATGGACGGCACGGGCGCGATCACGGAGGCCCTCTGCGACAACGGTGAGGGTGGTACGGTTGCATGCAGCAGTGCGCCGAACGTCTACCTCGGCCGGCAGGTCCCGGAGTTCGAGGGCGGCTTCAATACGACGCTCACGCTGTTCGAGCGTGTGCGCCTTTTCGGCCAGATGGACTTCAAGACCGGCTTCCACAAGCTGGACGGCAACTTCCGCGTTCGCTGCGTGTTGTTCATCATGTGCCGGGAGAACTTCTATCCGCAGGAGTTCGCCGCGACGACGATCGCGGAGATCCGGAGCGCGTACGAGAGCGGCATGATCAAGCCGGCAGATTTCGCGAAGCTGCGCGAGGTGTCGATTTCGTACATGGTCCCGAGCCAGTATGCGGCGCGGATCGGTGCGAGCGACCTGAGCATCACGCTGGCAGGCCGGAACTTGGCGACCTGGACGAAATTCCCCGGTCTGGAGCCGGAGTCCGCCTTCAACGGCGGCAACCGCGGTGGCCATGCGCTCTGGGAGCAGAACACGCTGCCGCAGCTCAAGCAGTTCGTCGCTACCCTCAACGTGACGTTCTGAGGAGGGGGCATGAGCGAACTGACCAACATAGAACAGCGAACCTTGACGACGAGGATGACCGCAATGCATCGACTGCGGGGTTTCCCGAAGGCAGCAGCGCTCGGTCTTGCCCTGACCATGGGGCTGACCGCGTGCGATCTCGATGAACTGCTCGACGTCGATCCCGTGGACCAGGTGCCCGCGGACGGCCTGACCACGCCTCAGAACGCACGGCTCCTTGTCAACGGGGCAATCGCGGACTTCGAGTGTGCGTACGGTGCCTACGTCGCACTCACGGGCGTGCTCGCCGGTGAGCTGATCGACGCGACGTCCACGGCCGCCCGCTGGGACGTGGATCGCCGGCTCTTCGACGCACCGTCCAAGGAGTCGCAGTACGCGACGTTCGGATGCACGGCGCTCGGCGTCTACACGCCGCTGTCGACGGCACGCTTCTCATCGGAGAACATCCTGGATGCACTCCGTGGGTGGACGGACGCCGAGCTGGCCGCGCTGGGCCACGACCGCGACGAGCTGATCGCGGAGGCCGCGGCGTACAACGGCTACTCGTACCTGCTGCTGGCCGAGGGCTTCTGCTCGGCTGCGATCGACCTGTCTACGGAGAAGACGCCGGCCGATCTGTTCACGATCGCGGTCGCCCGGTTCGAAGAAGCCGAGACGGCCGCAGCAGCCGCGGGTCGCGACGATCTCGTCAACCTGGCACTCGTCGGGCAGGCTCGCGCGTATCGCGGACTGAACAACGGGGCCGCGGCGGTAGCGGCGGCCGAACAGGTCGATCCGGGATTCCGCTACGATGCGGAGACGGCAACGGACTTCTCGGTCCGGCAGAACCGCATCTTCGCCTCCAACGGCCCACAGCCGCTCGGTGGGCAGGGCCTGTCCGTTGGCTGGCTCTACCACCACTACGACCACTTCGGCGCCGATGACCCACGTGTCGCGGTCTCCGACTCGATCGGCCTGGGTCCTGATCAGACGACGCCCATGTTCTACCAGGAGAAGTACACGTCGCTGAGTGATCCCCTCCGGATCGCGAGCTACGACGAGGCACAGCTCATCATCGCGGAGTTCGAGGGTGGTGCCACGGCGGAAGCCATCATCAACGACTTCCATGCGGACGCGGGCTTGCCGCCCGTGGACTTCAGCGGAATGACGGATGCGCAGATCCTGGATCACGTGATCGAGGAGCGTCGCGCGGTCCTGTTCCTCGAGGGACATCGGGCCGAGGACGTGGAGCGGTTCAACCTCCCGCAGTTCCCGGCCGCCGGCACGCCGCACCGCAAGGGGCAGGTGTACGGTGACGCACGCTGCTTCCCGCTGCCGGACGTGGAGATCCGGAACAACCCGAACATCTGATCGGGCAGTTCCGGTTGTCGTCAGGGGCGGGCGCCTTCGGGCGCCCGCCCTTTGGCTTGTGTCGGACAACGGTGCTGTGGCAGATTCGGAGACAGAAACCGGGGGACGCAGCCCGCCGTACGATGACGGACGGACTGCACAGGCGGACGAAATGCCTGTGGGCATTTACGAGGAGCGAAGATGACCACGCGCGAAGACATTGAAAGCTACCTCATCCGCATGGACGTCGACTTCGAGGAAGTCGAGGAATCGATGTGGGTGATTCGTCCGGCGGAGGGGGCAACTCCTGTCGTCGTGGACTACGCCCCCCCACTGGTGGTGCTGCGCCTGAAGGTCATGGACCTACCGGCCGATTCGGATCACACCCGCCTGGCCGGATTCTACCGGCGACTGCTCGAGCTCAACGCGGGCGACATCCTTCACGGTAGCTATGGCATCGAGGCGCAGGAGGTCATCCTGTCGGATGCACTGGAGCTCGAGGATCTCGACTTCAGCGAGCTGCGCAGCTCGTACGAGAGCCTTGTCCTTGCGGCTTCGAGCCACATGTCGGACCTGACCGGTCTCGTCCCTGCTGCGCAGGAAGGGTGAACACGATGAGCATCTGGCAGAAGCTGTCGACGCTGCTTCGCTCGAACATCAATGATGCGATCGCGCGTGCCGAGAACCCGGAAAAGATGCTGAACCAGGTTCTGATCGACATGCGCGAGCAGCTCGCGAAGGCCAAGCAGGAAGTGGCGGTCGCGATCGCGGACGAGCGAAAGCTGCGCGCCCAGCTCGACGACGAGCAGAAGCTGGCGGGTGACTGGGAGCACCGCGCGGTCCTGGCGGTGCGCGAGGGGCGCGACGACCTGGCCAAGCAGGCGCTGCTCCGGCAGCAGGAGCACACGGAGCGGGCGGTCTCGCTCGAGGAGACGTGGCGCCGGCAGTACGACGAGACGGAGCGGCTGAAGGACTCGCTGCGCCAGCTCAACGACAAGATCGAGGAAGCCAAGCGCAAGAAGAACCTGCTGGTCGCGAAGCAGAAGCGGGCGCAGGCGCAGAAGCGCATCCACGAGACCATGGCGGGCCTCAGCGATCGATCGGCCTTCGAGACGTTCGACCGCATGGCGGAGAAGATCGAGGAGACGGAGCGCCGTGCTCTCGCCGCCGCGGAGGTTAGCGAGTCGCTGCGCGGCGACATTCTCGAGGCCGAGTTCCAGAAGCTCAAGCCGGCCAGCGAGGCGGTCGAGTACCGGCTGCTCCAGCTCAAGGAGCGGATGGGCATGCTCGGACCCGGGTCGGCCGAGCGCGCCGCCCTGCAGCCGGGCGACGACCGGGCAGGGAACGGCGGTACCCAGGACGTCGTCAAGGACGCCGAGATCGACGAAGAGGCGTAGATGCGCTGCGGCCGGCTGGTGACAGCCGGCCGCTTTTCTTTGCGGGCCCGCCTGTTGCACGGCAGCCGCCCGACACGACGAACAAACTGCACGAGGCGATTCGAGGACACGCAATGAAGGGCCGTCCCTACGGAATGCTGATCGCGACGGTCTTCACCGTCCTGCTCCTGCTGTTCCTCTACAGCATCGCAGAGATCCTGCTCCTCCTCTTCATCGCGATCCTGTTCTCCCTTTACCTGAGCGCGATCACGGACGCGCTGCAGCGGCGGCTGCACATGCCGCGCCCGGCGGGCCTCCTGCTCGCCCTGCTGCTGACCGGGGTGGGCGTCTTCGGGGTCGGCTATCTCATCATCCCGCCGCTGCTGATCCAGACGCAGGCGATCCTGCAGACGCTGCCATCGCTGATGCAGGGGTGGGAGCGCGAGCTGATCGAGCTTTCCCGGGACCAGCCGTTCTTCGGTCAGATGCTCGGCGAGCTGGAGGAGGGTGAGAGCTACGTCTCCAACATCATCGGCGAGGTGAGCGGCTACTTCCGTGAGCTGCTGCCGTACGTGTTCAGCGGGGCCGGCTTCCTGATCGAGCTGATCAGCGTGCTCGTCATGGGCATCTACTTCGCGTTGCGGCCGTCCCTGTATCGCGAGGGCTTCATCCTGCTGTTCCCGCCCGTCCACCGGGAGCTGGTCCGCGACATCCTGGGCGACCTTTCCCGTACACTGCGCGCCTGGATCGTGGGGCAGATCCTCGCCATGCTCGTCCTCGGCGCGCTCACCTGGATCGGGCTCGTGCTGCTGCGCGTCCCGTACGCCCTCGCCTTCGGCGTGTTCACCGCCGTCGTCGCGATCGTGCCGTTCTTCGGCACCCTCGTCTCCACGATCCTCCCGGCCATGTTCGTCCTCGGCAGCACCGGGCCGGTGCACGCGCTGCTCGTCGCACTGCTCGGCGTGGTGGTGCACCTGATCGAGAGCAACATCGTCGCGCCCATGATCATGGAGCGGCAGGTCCACCTCCCGCCCGTCCTCTCGATCCTGTCCGTGCTGGTGATGGCGCACCTGCTGCACCTGGTCGGGCTGCTCGTAGCCGTGCCGGTGCTGTGCGTGGTGATGGTGATCGCACGGCGCGTGTACGTGCACCGCGTCCTGGAAGGGAAGGGCTTCCGCCGCGCCGTCCGCGACCGCCCCATCGAGCTGCGGCTACCGGGAGAGGGCTCCGTGCTCGTGCATCCTGCCGGTATGGAGCAGTCCGTGCCGGCTCTCCTCGAGGGGTAGATCGTTCTCCCGGTTTTCACACAGAGGTCACAGCGGACACGGAGGACACGGAGGCGTGAGCATGAACAACATGCCCCTCAGTGACCTCTGTGTCCGCCGTGCCTCTGTGTGAACCGAAGGGATCCTTGATCTAGGGCAGCCGGATCAGCCGTCCATCTTTGAACAGCGCAACGAGCTTCGAGTCCGGCGATGCACCCGCCCGCACGACGAACGCTGCTGTCGCCCCTGGCCTGAGTGCATTGCGGCCGTCGCGCTGGTCGAGCGCGTCCGGCAGCGGGTGCACGAACAGGCCCTCGGCATCGAAGTCGTCGCGGGCGAGGACGCCCTCGAGGTCGCCGATCTCGCTGATGCTGCCCTGGTCACGTGCGAGCGGGCCGTCGCCGACGTCGACGGCGAGGTCGGCACGGTAGGGCTGCAGGCCCGGGATGACGACTGTAGCGTTGCGGATCACCAGGTCGCGCAGCGCGCGGCCGTTCTCCGGCAGCAGCGTGTAGCGCTCGACCGGAGTATCCAGGTAGCTGCCGGTTGCGATCGCGTCGAACGCGCGGGTCAGCAGCACGAAGTTGGTGCGCCGCAGGACCTGCTTCTCGGGGTCGTCGTACCAGCCGCCGCTCTCGATCAGCACCGTGCTCGTGCCCCACTGCTGCACGAGGTCGCCGAACGCGCGCGGATTGTAGCTGTCGTCGTAGCGCGTCACGTGTCCGGGCACCACCGCTTCCGCGGCGTCGCGCAGCGTGGCCGCGAGGTGCTTGGCGCGCGTCGCGACTTCGGGGTCGGTGCCGGGCTCGTCTGCGGCGGGTGCGAGCAGTGCGATCGCGGCAGTTCGCTCCGCGTTTCCGACCCGAGTGCGCGGGTTCTGGTCGTGCAGGTTGAAGCCGAAGCCGGGCTGGAAGCGGGTATGCACCGCCTTCAGCGTGCGCGCCTCGGGCGTGGACAGCCGGCGCGCGTCCCGGTTGATGTCGATCCCGTACATGTTGTGCCGGCGGAAGCGTGACGCGCCGTCCGGGTTCAGCATCGGGATCATCAGGATCGTGAGCGAGTCGGCCCAGAGCCGTGTGCGCGGGCCGTGCTTGTCCAGCAGGCGGACGACGTCGGCGAGCGCCATCGTCGCTGTCGATTCGTCGCCGTGCATCTGCGACCAGAGCAGCACCGTGCGCGGCCCGCTGCCGAAGCGCAGCAGGTACAGCGGTCGCCCTTCCGCAGAGCGGCCGACCTCCTCCTGCCGCACCGTTCCGCCGAGCCAGGGAGCCAGGGTGCGCCAGTAGTGCTCGTGCGGCACACGCCGGTAGCCGACCTCGGGGACGAGCACGGACTCGTGCAGCGCGATCAGCGAGTCGACCGTGGCGTCCCGAGTATCGGATGGCAGCGCGAATGCATCCGACGTGACGTGCTGCCACACGATGCGCGAGAGGTCGGCACCCAGGCGGTCGCCGGCGTCGGTGTCGTCGAAGCCGCGGGTCAGCACCACGAGCACGTAGGGTGCGCGCCCGGGCGGGTAGACGATCGCGCCGTCGTGCTGGATGCGCGTGATCCAGCCCGTCTTGTTCGCGACGCGCGTGCCCTCCGGCACACCCGCCGGGATCATGTCGTCGAACTCCTGCTGGGCGAGGATCTCGATCCCCGTTTCGCAGGAGGCGGCGGTCAGCAGCCGGCAGCGTGCCAGCGCTTCGAGTACGCGGGCGAACGCGTCGGCAGTCGTGGTGTTGTTCATGCCCCGCTCAAATGCGGGGATGTCCTCGACGCCACGCAGCACGTTCATCCCCTGCGCATCGATGCGCGCGAGCGTGGCGCGCACGTCGTCGGCCGGGAATCGCTCGAGCATGATGTTGGTCGCGAGGTTGGACGAGCGCGTGATCATCCGCTCGAGCAGCTCACGCACCGTGGCTGGCTGGCCGATCCGCCCGTACAGCTCGCTGTCGCTGTCGTCGTCGGCGGACAGGGAATACGTGCTGCCGTCCGCGATGCTCCGGAACTCGTTGGTGACCGGGATCCGCTCGTCGAGACGCAGCGTGCCCTCGTCATTGCGACGCAGTGCTTCGAGCAGTACCGGCACCTTCATGGTGCTGGCAGCGTGCATCACGACGTCGCCATCGATGGAAACACGACGCCCGGTTTCCAGGTCGACGAACGACACGGCCACCTCGGCGCGCTCGCGTGCGATCCGCTCGCGCAGTGCACGTTCGAGTGCGGCCGTCGCTTCTGCGGGCGCTGCGGCAGGAGCGCCATCCTGCGCCGTACGGGCGTCGGGCGCGGTGCGTGCGGGTCCGGACGTCGCCTGCGTGCAGCCGGCCAGTACGAGTGCGAGGAGGACGGTTCGACCCGTGATCATCTTCGGATGCATGCCTACTCGTAGATCAGGTGAGGTGTGCGCCGCTCCACGAATGCGGCGAGTTGCTCGTCCCAGCTCGCGGTGATCTCGTCGGCAGACTGGCCGGCGAGGATGCCCTGGCGGATCCGGTCGGTACCGGACAGACGGTCGAAGTGCGCGACGCGGAACTCGAGCGTGTCCCCATGGAGCGCACGGATCGCGACCAGCGTCGCGATCGCGGTGCGTGCGGGGTCGTACGTGGCGCGGTCCGTCACCGTGTAGCGAATCCCATTGACGTCCGTGTCCGCGTACTTGCCGTCGCCCGGATTCCGTGGTGTGAAGGTCACGGCCTCGAGTTCCACGCCCGGAAGGCCGAGCGCACGCAGCCGCTCGATCACGCCTGTCGCGTCGAGCCAGGGCGCACCGATCTGCTGGAATGCCGCGTCGGTGCCACGACCGACGGATACGTTGGTGCCCTCGAACAGGCAGGTGCCCGGGTAGTGTGCGGCGCTCTCCAGCGTCGGCATGTTCGGCGATGGGGGGTGCCAGACCATGGCCGTCTGGTCGAGCCACTGCGAGCGTTGCCAGTCCATGACGAGGACCACGTGCAGGCGAGCACCGATCTCGTGGACGGCGTTGATGTACTGCGCCAGCTCGCCGACCGTCATGCCATGGCGCATCGGGACGGGGTACAGCCCGACGAAGGAGGCGAACGCCGGGTCCAGCACATTGCCCTGCACGGCGTCGCCGCCGATCGGGTTGGGGCGATCGAGGACGACGAACAGCTTGTCGTGCTCCGCCGCAGCCTCGAGCGCGTGCGCCATCGTCCAGACGTAGGTGTAGTACCGGGTGCCGATGTCCTGGATGTCGAACACGAGCGCGTCCAGCCCCTCGAGCATCGCTTCGGTCGGTGCGCGTGTCTCACCGTAGAGGGAATGGATCGGCAGGCCGGTACGCTCGTCGCGGCCGCTCGCCACGTGCTCGCCGGCTTCGGCCGCTCCGCGGATGCCGTGCTCCGGGCTGAAAAGCGACACGAGCTCCAGGTCGGGGTGCTCGTGCAGCACGTCGATCGTGCTGCGGCTGCCGTCGGCGGTCGTTCCGGTGTGATTGGTGATCAGCCCCACGCGGAGTCCGGCCAGCGGGCCGACCCCTTCGGCGATCAGGCGGTCGATGCCGGGGCGCGCGTTTGCCTGGGGGGCGGAGGACCGATCTGCGGGCAGGTCGTCGTCGGCGGCCGTGGTGCAGCCGAGGATCGCGGTGAGCAGGGCCACGCCGTATTGCCAGCGGCGCGCCCGATTCATACGATATGCGGATCCCCGTCTGTTCACTACAGCCGCAGCCCGCCGCTGGGCGGGATCGCGCCTTCCGAGCTGGAGATTTCGATGCAAGCCAGCCTCCGTGTTCTCGCTGTTCTGAGTCTCGCGGCCTGCGCGTCCGCACCACCTGCCGTGCCGGAAGGACCGGCGGGCGCGCCGCCCGTCGCGGAGGAGCCGATGTCCGCGGACGACTGGGTACAGACCACGCTGGCGGGGATGAGCCTGCGTGAGAAAGTAGGGCAGCTCGTCATGCCGCGCATCTCCGGCGACTACATGGCGGAGGACAGTCGGCGCTTCGCGCGGGCCCGGAGCTGGGTGACGGACCAGAAGATCGGCGGCGTGATCGTCTCGATCGGCCCACCCTACGAGATCGCCGCGAAGCTGAACGTGCTGCAGCGCATCTCGGATGTTCCGCTGCTCGTTTCCGCCGACATGGAGCACGGCCCCGGCCAGATCCTGCGGGGCGGCACGGTGCTGCCGTACGGCATCGAGACGGGGTCGGCGACGCGCTTCCCGCCGCTGATGGGTATCGGCGCGACGGGCGAGGAGCGCTTCGCACGGGAGCTCGGCCGGATCACGGCGCTCGAGGCGCGTGCCGCGGGTGTGCACATCGCGTTCGCCCCCGTCGTCGACGTCAACAACAATCCGAACAATCCGATCATCAACGTGCGCAGCTACGGGGCCGACCCGCAGCTGGTCGCGCGCTTCGGCGTGGCGCACGTCGAGGGGCTGCAGGACAACGGGATGATCGCGACGGTGAAGCACTTCCCGGGACACGGCGACACGGGGCGCGACTCGCACATCGAGCCGCTCATGATCAGCGTGGACCGCGCGCGGGCCGAGCAGGTGGAGCTGGTACCGTTCCGAGCGGCCATCGACGCCGGTGTCGGTGCATTCATGAGTGCCCACATCGCGTTTCCCGCACTCACCGGCGACAGCATCCCGGCGACGCTGAACCCGAAGCTGCTGCGCGGGCTGCTGCGTGAGGAGTTCGGCTTCGACGGGCTGATCTTCACGGACGCGCTCGACATGGGTGCGATCGTCCGGGAGTTCTCCGCGGACGATGCACCGGTGCTCGCGCTGGCCGCGGGTGCCGACATGCTGCTGCAGGTCATGCCCGACGACGTCGAGCGTGTGATCGACTCCGTCGTGCGCGCGGTCGAAGCGGGGCGGCTGCCCATGGCGCAGCTCGATGCATCCGTTCGGCGCGTGCTCGAGGCCAAGGCACAGCTCGGACTGCACCACGAGCGGATGGTCGACCTCGACCGGCTCGACAACGTGCTGGCAATCGACGAGCACGTGGACATCGCACAGGCCGCGGCTGACCGCTCGATCACGCTCGTGCGCGACGAGGGCAGCCTGGTGCCGCTGCGCGGGCGCGTGCTGAGCGTCGTGTACAGCGACGACTACGATCCGATGGCGGGCCGCATCTTCCAGCGTGAGCTGTTCGCCGGCAACGACCAGGTCCGGACCGCGCAGCTCGACCGGCGCAGCAGCGCCGCGGACATTGCCGCGCTGCAGGCGCGTGCGGACAGCTTCGATATCGTCGTGTTCGCCCCGTTCATCTCGGTCGCTGCGTACAAGGGCGGGCTGGCACTGCCGCCGGAGGTCGCGAATGCCGTGAACGCCATCAGCACGACGACGCCGGTGGTCGTGACGTCGTTCGGGAACCCGTACCTGCTGAGCCAGCTCCCGGGCGTGCAGGGCTACGTGCTCGCATGGGGTGGCTGGGACGCGCCGCAGCGCGCGGCCGCGCGGGCACTGCTGGGGCAGACGGAGATCACCGGGCGCCTGCCCATACCGCTGCCGCCGCAGTATCCGATCGGCCACGGGCTTCAGCGCACGAGCGTGAGCACGCAGTGATGAAGCGGAGCGCCGCCCTTCTCGCCCTGGCCGCTGCGGGCTGCGCATCCGCGCCGCCTGCGCCGGCATCGCCGGTTGCCGCCGACCCGGCGGACCCGACGGTGTGGGTGGAGCAGACGCTCGCCCAGCTCACGCTGGAAGAGAAGGTCGCGCAGCTCATCGTGACGCGCGTCACCGGCGATTTCACGAACGTCGAATCGCCGGAGTTCGTTCGTGCCGAGTCGCTGGTGAGCGAGCTCGGCATTGGCGGCATCATCGTCGGCCTCGGCTCGCCGACCGAAACGGCGGTCAAGGTGAACGCGCTGCAGTCGCGCGCGACTCTGCCGCTTCTCGTGGGGGCGGACCTGGAGTGGGGCTCCGCCATGCGGCTGTGGCGCCCGGTCTACCTGCCGTACACCATCGAGGGGGACGGCGGCACGGCATTCCCCTTTGCCATGGGTGTTGCTGCGACCGGTGAGCCCGCCCTGGCCGACACCATCGGCCGCATCACGGCCACGGAAGCGCGCGCCGTCGGGATCCACTGGCTGTTCGCGCCCGTTGCCGACCTGAACACGCACGCAGACAACCCGATCGTCAACATCCGCAGCTTCGGCAGCGACCCGACCGAGGCGGGTGCGTTCGTCGCTGCATTCGTGCGCGGTGCAACGCGTGCGGGCGGACTGACGGCGGTCAAACACTTCCCCGGCCACGGCGAAACGAGCACCGACTCGCACGTGTCGCTGCCGCGGCTCAGCGTCGATCACGCCACGCTCGTGTCCCGCGAGCTCGCGCCTTTCCGTGACGCGATCGCGGCGGGAACCTCCGCAGTGATGATGGGTCACATCGCGGTGCCCGCTCTTGCCGGCGAGCCGGAACTCCCCGCCACACTGTCGCCGGATGCGATCGCATACCTGCGCGACCGGCTCGAGTTCGACGGCATCATCGTGACGGACGCGATGAGCATGGGGGCGCTCGCTACACTGCCGGGCATGAATCCCGGCGAGCTGGCCGTGCGGGCGGTCGAAGCCGGGGTCGACGTGCTGCTGACACCTCCCGATCCGGAGCGCGCACATGCTGCGGTCGTGGAGGCGGTGCGCAGCGGACGCGTGCCCCAGGCGCGCATCGACGCCGCGGTCCGTCGGATCCTGCAGGCGAAGGCGCGGCTCGATCTGCACCGTTCGCGCTACGTGGAGCCGGCGCGCGTGAACACCACCGTCGGTTCGGCGGCGCACCTCCGTGCGGCCGAGCGCATCGCGGAGCGCTCGATCACGCTGGCACGCGATCCCGATGGGCGCATCCCGGTGGATCCGCGGATGGTGAGCCGGCTGGCGGTGGTCGCGTTCAGTGCGCCCGAGGACCTGACCGCAGGCCGTGCGTTTGCCGCAGAGCTGCGCGAGATCTACGGCGACGGTGTCGAGTTCGTGCGGCTGGACGAGCAGCGCGACGCGCGCGCGTTCGACGAGGCGGTGCAGCGCGCCGCCACCGCGGACGCAATCATTTTCGCGCCCTTCCTCATGCCGATCTCGGGACAGGGACATCTCCGGCTGCCGGAGCGTGCGGAGCAGATCGCCGGGCGGCTGCGCGCGACGGGACGGCCGCTGATCGTCGTCGGCTTCGGCGATCCGTACGCGCCCGCGCGGCTGGGCTCGGACGCGCTGCTGCTCGCGTGGCAGCCGCGCTCGCCGATTGCGGAGCGAGCGGCCGCGCGCGCCCTGGCCGGCATTGCACCGATCGATGGACGGCTGCCCGTGTCGATCGACGGAGCACCGCGCGGCACCGGGCTGGAGCGCGCGGCGCGCAACTACTCGCTGCGGAGTGCTGCGCCGGAAGAGGTCGGCATGGACGCCGCCGCACTGGAACGCATCGACCGGCTGGTCGAGTTCGCGATCCTGAACGGCGCCGCACCCGGCGCCGCCGTCGCGATCGGGAGGCACGGAAGGCTGGTCAAGCTGCGCGGCTACGGGCGGCTCGACTGGCGCGACGGCTTCCGCAACGTCACGGACGGCACGATCTACGACCTGGCATCGCTCACCAAGGTCGTTGCGACGACGGCCGCCGTGATGATGCTTGTCGACGAGGGACGCCTCGACCTGGACGCCCCGATCTCGCGCTACCTGCCCGAATGGAGCAACCGACCGGAACGCCGGTCCGTCACCGTGCGCAACCTGCTGCTGCACGACTCGGGGCTGCCCGCCTGGGCGCCGCTGCACAACGAGGGGCGCGGTCGCGCAGATTACCGCGAGAACATCGCCGGACTGCGGCTGAACTCGACACCGGGCGAGCGCACGGTCTACAGCGACCTCGGCTTCATCCTGCTCGCGATGATCGTCGAGGAGATCGCGGGCGCACCGCTGGACGAGTTCGTCGAGCAGCGGCTTTTCGAGCCGCTGGGAATGATCGATACCGGCTTCAATCCACTGGGCTGGGACATCCGCAGCGGTGCAGCCGATGACGCGATGACGATGCTCGGCCGCATCGCGCCGACCGAGCGGACCGGCAGCACGGCCGACGGCTTCATCCACGGCATGGTGCACGACGAGAACGCACGCGGCCTTGGCGGTGTCGCCGGTCATGCGGGCCTGTTCTCGACTGCACGCGACCTCGCCATCTTCGCGCAGATGCTGCTGAACGGCGGCTGGTACGACGGCCGCCGCTACATCGATCCGGCGACGGTCGATCGCTTCACGCGCCGCTTCGGCGCGCAGAGCACGCGCGGACTCGGCTGGGACACACCCGGCGAGACGATCTCCGCCGGCGAGTACTTCTCCTGGTCGTCCTTCGGTCACACCGGCTTCACCGGCACGAGCATGTGGATCGACCGTGAGCGCGACGTGTTCGTCATCCTGCTGACCAACCGGGTGAACCCGTCACGCCACAACCAGCGCCACAACGCGCTGCGCCGCCAGCTCGCCGACGCGGTGCAGCGTGCGATCGTCGACATGCCCGTCCCTCCCCGCAGAATGCGTTGACCCTCTTTACGGAGCGAATGTGCAACCGCTCGACTGGATGATCGTCGCGGCGTACTTCCTCGTGTCCGCCGCCATCGGCCTCGCCTACACGCGGCGCGCAGGAAAGAACGTCTCCGAGTTCTTCGTCTCCGGCCGCTCGCTGCCATGGTGGCTCGCCGGAACGTCCATGGTCGCCACGACGTTCGCTGCGGATACGCCGCTGGCCGTGGCCGGCATGGTCGGCAGCAACGGCGTCGCGGGGAACTGGCTGTGGTGGAACATGGTGATGAGCGGCATGCTCACGGTGTTCTTCTACGCGCACCTGTGGCGCCGCGCCGGCGTGCTCACCGACGTCGAGTTCACCGAGATCCGCTACAGCGGCAAGCCCGCGGCGATCCTGCGCGCCTTCCGCGCGCTCTACATGGCCCTGCCGATCAACCTGATCATCATCGGCTGGGTCAACCTCGCGATGCTCAAGATCCTCGAGGTCGTGATCGGCATCGACCCGGTGCCGGCGTTCATCCTCATGTTCGTCGTGACGATGCTGTACTCCGCGCTCGCAGGGTTGTGGGGCGTGGTCGTCACCGACTTCGTGCAGTTCTTCATCGCCATGGCGGGCTCCATTGCGCTCGCGATCTTCGCGGTCAACGCGGTCGGCGGCATCGACGGACTCGTCGCGCGCCTGCCGGAGCACTACGGCTCCGCGGAAGCGGCCCTTTCGATCCTGCCGCAGCGCGACTCCGCCTGGATGCCGATCACTGCGTTCCTCGCCTACCTCGGCGTGCAGTGGTGGGCGACCTCGTACCCAGGGTCGGAGCCGGGCGGCGGCGGCTACGTCGCGCAGCGCATCTTCAGCTCGCGCACGGAGCGCGACGGCGTGCTTGCGACGCTCTGGTTCAACGTCGCGCACTTCGCGCTGCGGCCGTGGCCGTGGATCCTCACCGCGCTCGCAGTCGTGCTGCTGTATCCGGGGGAAGAGCCGGCGACGGCGTACCTGCGGAGCGTCGTGGACCTGCTGCCGACGGGCCTCAAGGGACTCATGGTCGCGGCATTCGCTGCCGCATACATGTCGACCATCGCGACGCAGCTCAACTGGGGCGCGTCGTACCTGATCAACGACCTGTACCTGCGTTTCGTCGAGCCGGACGCGCCGGACAGGAAGGTCGTGCGCTTCTCGCGGCTCGCCACGGCCGTCATCTTCCTGCTCTCGGCGCTGGTCACGTACTGGCTGCACCGCGCCGGCTCCATCGAAGGCGCCTGGCGCATCATCATCGCGATCGGCGCGGGCACCGGGCTCGTCTACATCCTCCGCTGGTACTGGTGGCGCATCAGCGCGTGGAGCGAGATCTCGGCGATGGGCGCCGCACTCGTCACGTTCATCGTGCTCACCGTGTTCGGCGTCTTCGACCCGACCGACGTCCTGGAGGGCGCGTACCTGATGCTGACGACCACGGTCGTCACGACGATCGTGTGGGTCGCGGTCACGCTGCTCACGCCGCCGACCCCGGACGAGACACTGGACGCGTTCTATGAGCGCGTGCGGCCAGGCGGCGCAGGCTGGCGCCACGTCGCGCAGCGGCTCGGCCATGGCGACGAGCCGATCGCCGGCGGCGCACTGAGCTGGGTGAACTGGATTGCGGGCGTCGTGAGCGTCTACGCGACGTTGTTCGGCTCTGGCCGGCTGCTCTTCGGCTCCTACGTCCCGGCGCTCCTCTGGCTCGGCCTCGCAGGACTCTGCTTCTGGTGGATCAGCCGCTCGCTCCGAGAGTCGGGAATCGCGCGCGAGCCCGCGGAAGTCCACACCAGCAGGGTCGGCTGATCGATGCATCCGGCATTCACGACACTCGACATCGTTGTCCTCGTCGCCTACATCCTGGGCGTCACGGCTCTCGGCACCTGGCTCGGCCGCCGCCAGACGGGCGCCCGCGACTACTTCCTGGCGGGGCACGGGATCCCCTGGTGGGCGATCTGCTTTTCCGTCGTCGCGACCGAGACCAGCGCGCTCACGTTCATCTCGGCACCCGCCACGTCCTATACGAGCGACTTCTGGTTCCTGCAGCTCGTGCTCGGCTACCTGGTCGGACGTATCCTGGTGGCCACCGTGCTGTTGCCGCGCTACTTCAAGGGGCAGCTCGAGACTGCGTACGCCCTGCTCGGTGACCGCTTCGGCGCACGCACGCGCCGCTTCACCTCGATCATCTTCATGGTGACGCGGGCATTCGCTGACAGCATCCGCGTGTTTGCAGCGGCGATTCCGATCCAGCTCGTGACCGGCATGAGCTACACGCAGTCCATCATCATCGCCGGCATCTTCACGGTCATCTATACGTACCACGGCGGGCTCAAGGCGGTGGTCTGGGTGGACGTCGTGCAGATGTTCCTGTACGTGCTCGGCGGCGTGGCCGCACTGGTCGTGCTGGCAGGCCTGGTCCCTGGCGGAATCGGCGGGATCGTGGACGCCGGCATGGCCGCGGACAAGTTCCGCATCATCCATCTCGAGGGCGGGTTCGCGAGCGCGCGCTGGCTGCTGACCGGGCTCGTCGGCGGCGCCTTCCTTTCCATGGCGTCGCACGGTGTCGACCACATCATCGTGCAGCGGCTGCTCGCGTCGAAGAACCTGCGGGACGCGCAGAAGGCGGTCGTCGGCAGTGGTGTGCTCGTGGTCCTGCAGTTCGCGCTGTTCCTGTTCGTCGGCGTCGGACTGTTCGCCTACTACGGCGGTCGCGAGTTCGGCACGCCAGACGAGATCTTCCCGCTGTTCATCGTGGAAGGCCTGCCGCCCGGCCTGTCCGGCCTGATCGTCGCCGGCATCCTCGCTGCCATGATGTCCACGGTGTCCTCGTCGCTGAATTCGCTTGCGTCCGCGACCACGCATGACATCTATGCGCCGCTCACGGGCAACCGCGACGAGGAGCACCTGATGCGCATGGGCAAGCGCTTCACCCTGCTCTGGGCCGCGATCCTCATCGGCGGCGCGCTCCTGTTCCAGCTCGTGCAGCAGGGCACGCCAATCGTGGTGATCGCGCTGCAGATCGCATCCTTCACGTATGGCGGCCTGCTGGGCGGCTTCCTGCTCGCCGTGCTCTCGAAGCGTGCGGGCGAGCGCGACGCGATTCTCGGCATCAGCGTCGCCATCGCGCTGCTGTTCCTGCTCTGGGCGGCGCAGCAGTTCGAGCTGATCCCCCGGCTGGTCGATCCGCTCTGGTTCTCGCTGCTCGGCTCGATCATCGTGCTCGTCGTCGGTGGCATCAGTGCAGCCCGACGGCCTGACACGATCCATGCAGGAGCTTCATCGCATGAGGGGTGAGCGGTTCATCGTCGGCATCGACGGCGGCGCGACCCACACCACCGCCGTCGTCATCGACGAGGATGGAAACGAGCGGGCCCGACTCGAGGGTGGCCCCGGCATCGTGAACCCCGCCGATCCGTCGGCCTGCGTCGGACGGCTCGCGGTGCTTGCGCGCAGCGCCATCGCTGCCGCTGACACGTTCGCGCCGGTGCACGCGCTCTGCTGTGCCCTCGCGGGAGCCGGTCGTGCCGAGCTGCGCGAGATCGTGCGCGCCGAGCTGGTCCGCGAGCAGGTCGCACGTCACGTGACGATCACCACGGACGCGGAGGCTGCACTGGCCGACGCGTTCGGCGAGGAGCCCGGGATCCTGCTGATCGCGGGGACCGGCTCGATCGCATGGGGCCGGGCCGAGGACGGCCGGCTCATCCGGTGTGGCGGCTGGGGCGCGCTGCTCGGCGACGAGGGGAGCGGCTACGGCCTGGGTCTCGGCGCACTGCGCTCGGCAGCGCGCGCTGCGGATGGCCGGGGTCCGTCGACCGACCTGCACGAGGCGATCATCGCGGAGCTCGGCCTCGACCGGCCGCAGGCACTGATCGAGTGGGCTGCACGCGCCGGCAAGGAGCAGGTCGCGGCGCTCGCGCCGCTGGTGCTGCGCCAGGCGGATGCCGGTGACGAGGCCGCCGTCGCTCTGCGCGACGACGCGGCGCATGCCCTGGCCGAGCATGTCGTGGTGCTGCACGAGCGGCTGGCGCCGTGGAAGACGGCACCCGAGCTGGCACTGGCAGGAGGCCTCGCTCGGCCGGGCGGACCGTTGCGGGCCGCGATCTGCGCTGCACTGGAGCAAACCGGACTCGAGTACCGCCTGCACGAGCGGACGATCGACGCCGCGCGCGGCGCCACCCGCCTCGCGCGTGTTCCGCTCGGCGCGTAGTATCCGCGCCATGAATCGCTTCGCACCCGTCAACGAACAGATGGACGAGATTCGCCGCGACGCGGTGGAGCTCGTCCCCGAGGAAGACCTCGCCCGCAAGCTCGAGCGCAGCGCACGCGACGGACGCCCGCTCCGCGTGAAGCAGGGCTTCGATCCGACTCGCCCCGACCTGCACATCGGCCACGCCGTGTCGATGCGCAAGCTGCGGACGTTCCAGGAGCTCGGACACGACGTCATCTTCGTCGTCGGCGACTACACCGCGCGCGTCGGTGACCCGACGGGCCGCAGTGAAACGCGACCGCGCCTTTCGCCCGAGGAGATCGACGACAACGCGAAGACGTACGCCGCGCAGGCCGGACAGATCCTGGACGTTTCGCGCGTGCGCATCGAGTACAACTCGCGCTGGCTCGCACCGCTCGATCTCGCCGCAATCCTCGAGCTGACCGCGACGTACACGGTCGCACGGATGCTCGAGCGCGACGACTTCGCGAAGCGCTATGCCGAGGGACGCGCGATCTCTGTCATGGAGTTCCTCTACCCGCTCATGCAGGCGTACGACTCCGTCGCGCTCCAGGCCGACGTCGAGCTCGGCGGGACCGACCAGAAGTTCAACCTGCTCGTCGGGCGCACCGTACAGGAGCGATATGGCCAGGAGCCGCAGGTCTGCCTGATCATGCCCCTCCTGCGCGGCACCGACGGCGAGCAGAAGATGTCCAAGTCGTACGGCAACTACATCGGCATCAGCGAGCCGGCCCAGGAGATGTTCGGCAAGACCATGTCCGTGCCGGACTCATTGCTGGAGGAATGGATCCGCCTGGCCGGTGCATGGCAGGGCAGGGAGCTGGAGCAGGCGCTCTCGGACGCGGCATCGAACCCGTACCGGGCCAAGCGTGCCCTCGGCCGACGCATCGTGTCCCTCTATCACGATGAGGCGGCCGCCGACGCTGCCGAGGCGCACTTCGACCGACTGTTCCGTGAGCACGCAGCGCCCGACGAAATGCCCGAGGTGACACTCCGGCTGACGGAGCCCAGCCTGCGCGTGCAGGACGGAAGTGCCTGGCTCCCCGGCCTGCTGGTGGCCGCGGGCCTCGCCGGCTCCAACAGCGAGGCGATTCGGCTGATCGGGCAGGGCGCCGTAAGTGTCGATGGCGCAAAGACCAGTGACCGCAACGGCAGGGTCGCGGCGGCCGCCGGCGCTTCGGCGGTGCTGCAGCGGGGGAAGCGCCACTTCGTCAGAGTGCATTTTCAGGCGTGAGCCAGAATCGGCTGGACAGAGGAGCGGCGTCGGGAGCCAACCCGGCAGGCGCCCTGGGATCTGTCCGCCAGTGCCCCGAATCCCCTCAACAACCCTCTTTCGCGTCGCGAAGTCGCGGTTTAGCTTGGCCGTGTCACTCTCAGCTTGGGATGAACCGTAGGCGGCGAGGGCTCACCGGCGCGCAACCGGGGTCGAATCCCCTGACCAGAGCCATCCGCCAGCCGCAACATCGGTAGTCAGTACCAGGCGTTCCAGTCGCACCAGCAGCACCCAGCATCAGCAGCTTCGGCCGACCGCGTCGGCCGTAACTGAGTCGTTGCCGCGCACATGGACGTGCCTTCCATCGAACGTTCGTTCGGATCGGTGGGGCACGCACTGTATTGCGTGGCGGCGGCATACACCTCACCAAGGAGGGTTGTGTGATTTCGCTCAGAAGCGCACTCACCTGCCTGGCTGCAGGGCTGCTGACGGCATTGCCGGCAGCGGCGCAGCAGACCGGGTCCGTCACGGGAACGGTCACCAGTGCGGGGACCGGGGAGCCGCTCGCCGGCGTCCAGGTCAGCATCGAGGGGACGGGGCTGGGTACGCTGACGCAGGCCAACGGCCGGTACCTGATTCTGCAGGTCCCTGCGGGGCAGCAGACGGTGCGGGCCGACCTGATCGGCTACGGAACGGTGACGCAGACGGTGACCGTCACGGCGGGACAGGGGACCACAGTGAACCTGCGGATGGAGTCCGAGGCGATCGCGATGAGCGAGATCGTGGTGACGGGTGTCGCGGGAGCGACGCAGCGCACCAAGCTCCCGTTCGAGGTCGCGCAGGTCAACTTCGAGGACCTGCCGGTGCCGACACCGAACCCGGCGAGCTCGCTGCAGGGCAAAGTGTCGGGTGTGACGGTCGTGCAGGGCAGCGGCCGACCGGGCTCGGCGCCCTCGATCCTGCTGCGCGGCCCGACGTCGCTGAATGCGAGCGGTCGCGACCAGGAGCCGCTGTACATCGTGGACGGCGTGATCCTGGGCTCGAGCCTGGTTGACATGTCGGCCCTGGACATCGAGAGCGTGGAGGTGGTCAAGGGTGCTGCGGCGGCGTCGATGTACGGGTCGCGTGCGGCGAACGGCGTCGTGCAGATCCGCACCAAGCGCGGTCGCAACATGATGGACAACGACGTGCGCTACACGGTTCGAAGTGAGTTCGGCCGCTCCGCGCTGGCCAGCATTCCCGACCAGCTGCTCACGCGCTCTCACCAGTATGAGGTCACCAACGGCCAGTTCGTGAACAGCAGCAACGGCCAGCCATGCGACTGGCTCGCGTGCACGTCACCGCGGCTGGCGGGCCAGTGGGCGGCGCCGGGTCAGGCGCGCACTGCGTGGAACACGGTGCAGGCGGTGCCTTGGCCGGGCACGACCTACAACCAGGTCGACCGTTTCTTCGAAGAGGGCAATTTCATGCAGCATTACCTGTCCGCGGAGGGGCGGACGGGTGCCACCAACTTCCACGTCTCGGTGAGCAACCTTCAGGACGAAGGCGTCATGCCGGGCATGGAGGGGTTCGATCGCACGAACCTGCGCGTGAACGTGGACCAGGCGGTGATGGAGCAGCTGCAGGTCCAGGCGAGCGCGTTCTACAGCACGTCGGACCAGGGCCAGTTCCCCGAGTCGCAGGGCAACCCGCTCTTCGACCTGACCCGCATGCCGGCGGGTGTGGATCTGATGTCGGAGGATCCCGATGCGCCGGGAGAGATCGTGCTGCTCGTCGACCCGACGAACAACGAGAGCCCGAATCCGCTGTACCAGATGTTCAACCGCAAGTACTCGGAGGGGCACAGTCGTTTCCTGGGGTCGCTGAACGCGCGATTCAGCCCGATCTCCTGGTTCGACATCGATGCCAATGCGAGCTACGACCGGCGTGATCTCGATCAGCGCGACTACTATCCGAAGGGCTACCGCACGATCAACTCGTCGGCCTCGCTGAACGAGGGCAACCTCTGGGAGTTCCGCCGGCGCGATGATGCGATCAACGCGAGCCTGACGGGTACCTTCCGACTGAATCTCACGGATGGGATCACGAACCGAACCCAGCTGCGCTACCTCTATGAGGCGCAGGACCGGAGCCAGGTCGAATCGGGAGGATCGCAGTTCGCGGTTCGCGATGTGCCGACGCTGGACAACCTGGACCAGTCTACGCTCAGCAGCGGATCCTACGAGAACACGATCCGCGCCGACGGCTATTTCGTCATCACGAACTTCGACATTTTCGACAAGTACGTGATCGACGGCCTGGTCCGCAACGACGGCAGCTCACTGTTCGGCGAGGACGAGCGTCGGCAGTGGTACTACCGTGTGGCGGGTGCCTGGCGCCTGTCGCAGGAGCCCTGGTTCTCCATTCCCGGCATTGACGAGTTCAAGCTGCGCTACTCGCTCGGTACCGCCGGTGGCCGTCCGAACTTCGAGGCGCAGTACGAGACGTTCAGCGTCTCCGGTGGCTTCGTACGTCCGGTGACTCTGGGTAACACGCTGCTCAAGCCGGAGCATACGACGGAGCACGAGGCCGGCATCGATGCCAGCTTCTTCGACAACCGGATCGGCCTTGGCCTGACATACGCCAACGCCAGCACCGAGGACCTGATCCTGCCCGTGCCGCTGGCGGCGTACACAGGCTACCAGACACAGTGGCAGAACGCTGGCACCATTCAAAGCAAGACGTGGGAAGTCACGCTCGATGCGCGCCTGCTGAACCGTGACAACGTGAACTGGTCGGCGAAGCTGCTGTTCGACCGCACCCGCTCGGACATCACCGAGCTGAACGTGCCCGTTTTCCAGTATGGCGTCGGTGGCCAGGGACTGGGCTCGGTGTTCTACGCGCGGCCCGGCGAGGAGATCGGCACGTTCTACGGAACGCACTATGCGACGAGCTGCGCGGACCTGCCGACCGGCATGAGCTGCGACGGCTTCGCCGTGAACGACGATGGTTTGCTGGTGTGGGTTGGTGCCAGCGGGCTCGACGACCCGCAGTGGGGCACGGACTCGGACGTGACGATCCGCAACGCCAGGGTCAAGTGGGGTACGCCGTTCGCCGGTGAGTGCACGGACCGCTCGACGGGTCAGCGCACGCTGTTCTGCCCCGTCGGCAACAGCATGCCGGACTGGAACGCGGCGCTTTCCACCAACTTCAGTTTCAAGGGCATCGGCCTGTACGCCCTGCTCGGACACTCGCACGGCTTCGATGTCTACAACCAGCCGCTGCAGTGGGGCACCTTCAAGCGCTACTCGGGCATCATGGACCAGACCGGCGTGCCGGAGGCGCAGCAGAAGCCGATCGGCTACTACGACGCGATGTACGGGGTGAGCGGACTCCAGCCGAGCAACCTGTTCGTGGAGGACGCGACGTTCACGAAGCTGCGCGAGGTATCGGTCAGCTACCGCTTCTCGAGCGATATGCTGAGCGGCGTTCCAGGCCTGAGCCGCTTCAACTCGATCGGGATCAGCCTGACCGGCCGCAACCTCTACACATGGACGGACTACCGCGGGTTCGATCCGGAAGTCGGCAAGGGTGGTGGCGAGACGGGCTCTGCCGCGCTCGCGCGCGTGGAGGGCTTCCAGTACCCGAACTTCCGCACGTTCACCGCAGCCATCGACGTGGTCTTCTAAGGAGCCGATACTGATGAGACATCTTCACCGGAAGCTTGCCGTCGGTGCGCTGCTCCTGGCAGGAACTGCAGCCTGCGCCGACCTGGACGTGGCGAACCCGAACGACGCGAACCAGGAGCGTGCGCTCTCGAGCGCTGGCGACGTCGTGTCGCTGATCTCCAGCAGCTATAACTCCTGGTTCACTGGTAACTACTCCTACGATGGACCGGGGCTGTTCCTCAGCAATGCCTCGTTCCAGCACACGGCGCCGTGGGCGAACGGAGGTATGGAGTTCTATGGCCGTATCCCCCGCCAGGCCACGGCCAATGACCCGGCACATCCCGAGTACCTGCACCTTACGTCGGCCTGGTATCAGTCCTACCGCGCGATCGCGGGTGCCTCGGAGGGGCTGCGCTCCCTGGAGGACCCGGCGATCGCAGAAGAACTGTCAGCGACCGAGATCGTGCGTGCGCAGGCGTTCGGCAAGTTCGTTCTCGCCAATGCGCACGCAACGCTGGCCATCCTCTTCGACAACGGCTTCATCGTCGATGAGACGGTCGCGGTATTCGACGAGCAGGGCTTCCCGATCCCTCTGCCTGCGGTGAGCTACCAGGAAATGCTCGACGCAGCTCTGGGCTACTTCGATCAAGCGATCGCGCTTGCCGAGGCCAACGAGTTCGAGATTCCGACGAGCTGGCTGCAGGCTGCAGGGCTGACGTCAGAAGACCTGGCGCTGATCTCGCATTCCTTCAAGGCTCGCTACCGGGCGGCAGTTGCCCGTACACCCGAGGAACGCGCTGCAGTGGACTGGACGGCCGTGATTGCCGACGTCCGGGCCGGAATCACCGAAGATTTCTCGATGGACATGGATGCGAACAACGGCTGGTACCAGGAGATGCTGGACTACGGCACGTCCAGCGGCTGGTCCCAGTCACCGTATTTCATCTACGGCATGGCTGACCAGTCCGGCAATTACCAGGCGTGGCTGGACCTGCCGCTCTCTGCAAAGGACGTGAATCTGCCGAACGGTGATCCCGTTCTCATTATCACGCCCGACCTGCGCTTCCCGCAGGGTACCACGCTGGAGGAGCAGCAGGACAGCTCTGGCATCTACTTCAAGACGCCGACGAACATTGCCAATGTGCATGCCCGCCCGGATCGTGGCACCTGGCGCTGGTCCTATTACAAGGACTACCGGCACGATCTGTACAACGCGTGGTCGGATTTCACACACAACGAGATCGACTACAACGAGATGCGTCTGCTGGAGGCGGAGGGACTCTACCGGCAGGGTCAGCTGCAGGCGGCGGCCGACCTCATCAACGTGACGCGCGTTGCTGCCGGCCTTAACGCGACCGACGCGGCGGGCACGAATACGAGCTGTGTGCCACGCCTGCCGGATGAGACCTGCGGCGATCTGTTCGAGATGCTCAAGTGGGAGAAGCGACTCGAAGTCGTCTTCGAGGGCCTGCTCGGCGCGCCGTGGTACTTCGACAGCCGCGGGTGGGGTGATCTGTGGATCGGTACGCCCTTGCAGTTCCCCGTCCCGTGCAAGGAAGTCCAGGTGCTTTCGCTGCCGGAGTGCAACTCCTACGGCGGGCTCGGTGGGGAGATGGGTTCACCGGGAAGCAACTACGACTGGCCGCACGAAGGAGCATAGGCAGAAACGAGTCGAGGGGGCGCTTCGGCGCCCCCTCACTCGTAACAGCGGTTCTCGTGACCTGCGTCCGGCCCGGGGCAACCAGGGCTCAGGCCAGGTACACCGAGAGGAGCGGTGCAGCAGGCTCGATCAGACCCTGGACCGGCGGTTCCTCGTCCTCATCAGGATTCGGCTGCGGCATGCGCGGCTCGGTCGGACTGGAGCACGCCGCGGCCGCGAGAACGCCGGACAGGAAGAGAAGGCGGATCGATTTCATCGCGCGACACTCCTGAAGGGTGACCAACGCTGAAATATAACGTGCGGCTGGCGGCCAGCGTAACCGTGATCTCAGCTCGCCGGCTCCAGCTCTCCGCACGCCACAACCGAGGCACCGTCCAGGACTCGTGCTGCAAATGCGCGGCCGTGCCGCAGCATGCCGGGCAGCGTGTTTTCCTGCACGGCGGAGCCCGAGGCATCCGTCTCGAGGGCCGGGTACGAAGCGGCTCCGCCTACCAGGGCCCCTTCGTGGGCGCAGGTGTCTTCATTGATCCGCCAGGCGTAGCTGGCATCCGGCTGGGCACCTGCAATCTGGATGGATACTTCCGTGCGGCCGAACTGGGAAAGCACGGCCACGTTCCCGCTGACCTCGCTGCCGACGATCCTGCCTTCCCACGGGTAGATCTCGGGCTCCGTACCGGTCACGCATCCGCAAAAGACGACTACGGCCGCAGGAATCAGTCGAACGTGGTTGATCGTCATGTCCCTCGAGGGAATCCGTGCATGAGAGCCGTTGCTTCTCAAGTCTGGACACAGCAGGCGGGGTCGCGCAAGATTTTCCCCTGCGGTGCATACCACTCTGCGATAAGGCGGAGGTAGAGCATGCGACGTAGCAAGCTGGTGCAGGCACCGATCTGTACACTTGCCGGGATTCTGCTGCTGCCCGGCACCTCGATGGCCCAGTCCGTGGCGGCAGTCGATGGGCCTGCCTTCGGCGTCGGCTACGCCGCGAATGCGCCGGAGCTGCTCGCGGGCGCCGCCGCCTGGTTCGTCGTCCCGGCGCTTGGCGGCATCGGCCTGTACGCCGACGCGAAGTTCGACGTCGACAGTCCGGCGCGCGGCGACACGTACGAAGCCGACCTGACCGCCGCCGAGGTCGACAGCGAACTGGGCGACGAGTATCGAGACAGCGAAGGTAGCTGGCGCAGCTTCAATATCGCTGTCGTTCGACCGGTCACGCCCTCCCTCATGCTGTACGCGGGTGGCGGCTACGCACGCGAAACGATGTACCGCCAGTACGTCGACGCGACCGGCTCGCGGGGGCTGGGCGGCGTCTACTGGGTGCGCTCTCCCGACGAGAATGGGAGCAGCGTCAACTTCCTGGCGGGTATGTTCCTCCGGCTCGGCCGCCACCTGAACGCGCAGTTCGGGCTGGACAGCGCTCCTCGCGGCTTCGGTGTCGGGATGTCGCTGGTGTTCGATTGAGCGCCGCCACCGTTCTTAACAGTACTCTGCAGCACATCCTCGAACTGGAGCACCGATCATGCGAAGGAACGTACCGCGCCTTGCAGCCGTCTGCCTCTTCCTGTGCGTGGCAGCGCTCACGGCATGCACGAGCGCGACGAGATCTGATGAAGGCGCCTCGCGCCAGGACGTCCTCACGCGCGAGCAGATCATGGGAGTCTCGGGCGTGAGCTCACTGTATGAGGTCGTGCAGCGCCTGCGTCCGCGCTGGCTGGAGGCGCGCGGAGGCGAACGCAGCTTCGGCCTGTCCACCGAGATCGTCGTGTACCAGAACCAGTCGTTCCTGGGAGGTCTGGGAACACTCGAGCAGCTGTCGCCCGACATGGCGTACCAGCTGCGCTGGCTGGATGGAGCGACCGCGTCGGCTACACTGCCGGGCCTCGGCTCCCGTCACGTGGCGGGTGCGATCGTGATCAGTACCAGTCCGCCGGACAACGAGTAGGTGCAGCGCGGGTGGCGCGGGCGCTTCACCCGCCGCGTCGCGTCCAGATGGCAACGACTCCGCATTCCGCGTCCGCCGTCAGGAATTCGGGTGGCATCGTGCTCATGCCACGATAGATCTCGATGCCCTCGACCGATGACGGATGCACGACGTCGTCGATGCGGAAGATGTCTGCACGCGGGCCACTCGGTGTCATCATGGTCGGATTGAGCAGCATGCCATCGACGAAGATCCTTGCCGTACAGGTCCGGCCCGTCGAGCGCCCGACCGCGACGACCGGACGACTGCCGACGCCGCCACCACGCAGCTCCACACCCGGAACGCCGCGTAGCAGGTCGGTCACGAACATGGGTCGCTGGCGGTCGATCTGCGCTCGGGTTATGTAGGTGCCCATGCCTCGGCGCACACGCTCCCGGAACTCCTCCAGGAAGGGGCTGGGACCACGCGAGCGGCCGACGACGGCGAGGGGTGCGAGCAGCATCACGTCGGGATCCAGCCGGATCTCGATCTCGAAGAACGTGTGCTCATCGAAGTAGAGCGTCGGTGCCGTGTTCGCCTCGTAGGCGGGATGACTCGCCCGCAGGTCGACCGCGGCCGTACGTTGTATGATGAACTCGAAGCGGCCGTCGGCGTCGGTGACCGCCTGGCGCAGGAAGCGGCCCCAGGTCGAACGCGCGGTGACCTCCGCGCCGGCCAGCGGCTCGCCGGTGTCGTTGGCGAGAACGCGGCCACTCACGCGCACCTGTGCCGTTGCGGCCGAAGCGGCGCAGAGCAGGACGAGGGTCCACAGCAGGGGGAGGCCGCGGTTTCGCATGAGTGCGGGGGCTCGGTGAGTCTCCTCCAAGGTGCTGTCCAAGTACGGATCAGGCAAGAAACGTGAGAAGGGACATGACTCAGGGGTCAGGACGCCACACGCCGCGCCGTGTGGAGAAGCCATGGGGCCACGAGCTGATCTGGGCGGAAACGGATCAGTACGTGGGCAAGATCCTGCACATCAAGGCAGGACACGCGCTCTCGCTGCAGTACCACAACACCAAGGACGAGACCATCCACGTGCTGCGCGGCACGCTGCGCTTCCTCGCCGGCCCCTCGGCCGAGAGCGTCGAAGACGTCGAGCTGAAGGAAGGGGACAGCTTCCGGGTCGTGCCGGGCACCGTGCACCGGATGATCGCGGTGAGCGACACGGACCTGCTGGAAGCGTCGACGGCCCACCTGGACGACGTGGTTCGACTGGAGGACCGCTACGGCCGGAACTGAGGGGCCGGCCGCTGCCACTGCATGGCTGGGTCTTGGTACGAACCTGGGAGACAGGGAGGCCATGCTGCGGCGGGCGCTGCGTGCGATCAGCGCGCTCGGCACCATCGAGGCCGTCTCACCGGTGTATGCGACGTCGCCAATCGGTTTCGCGGCGCAGCCGGACTTCTGGAACCTCGTGGTCCGCATCCGCACGGAGCTCGAGCCCGTGTCGCTGCTCGCAGCAGTGAAACACGTGGAAGTGCGGCTCGGCCGCATGCCGCGGTTCCGGGACGGACCGCGCGAGATCGACATCGACGTGCTGCAGTACGACGACGTGATCCGCACGGAGGCGCCGGTGCTGCCGCATCCGCGGATGCAGCAGCGTGCGTTCGTGCTGCGACCGCTTGCGGATCTGGACCCGGACCTGCGTGACCCGCGTGACGGCACACGCTGGGCGGATCGGCTGGCTGAAGTGGAGGGGCAGGGCATCGAACGCGTCGCCGACGGCGCTGCACTGCTGGACTTAGATGAGTAACGGAATTCTGCCGCGCGACGCGGCCGGGGAGCAACGATGACGAGATGGCTGCTGGCCGGAGCGGCTGCACTGCTGCTCGGCGCATGCACGAGCAACGGAGAGCGCGCTGCCACAGAGGACGTGGATCCCTCACTCGAGGCGCTCGTCGACTCGCTGATCCCCGGGCTCGAGCGGCTCTCGGGGCTGGAGCGCCGCGAACCGCTGCAGATGGCGATGCAGAGTCGCGACGAAGCTCGCGCGTACATCGAGCGGCAGCTCGATCGGGAGATGCCGCCCGAACGGATCCAGGCGATCCGCAAGAGCTACGCGGCCCTCGGGCTGATGCCGGACACGCTGGACCTGCGCTCCCTGCTGCTCGAGCTGTACACGGAGCAGGTGATCGGCTACTACGACCCGGAGACCGACCGGCTGTACGTCATCGAGGGTGTCGACCGCGAGCTGCTGCGACCGGTGCTGGTGCACGAGCTCGTGCACGCGCTGCAGGATCAGCACGTGAATCTCGATTCACTGATCGCGAGTGAGGCCGGCGTCGAGAAGGCGGTGCTGGATGGCAATGACCGGCAGACCGCGGCGCAGGCGGCCATCGAGGGTCACGCGACGCTCGTCATGCTCGCCTTCCTCGCCGAGCAGATGAGCGGCCGCACGATCGATCCGCTGGCTCTGCCGAATCCGGCCATGCAGCTCGGCTCGTCGATGCAGGCGCAGAACAGCCAGTTCCCGGTCTTCCAGCGGGCACCCGCCGTGATCCGGGAGACGATGATCTTTCCGTACGTCTCCGGTGCGGGCTTCGTGCACACCGTATGGACCGCGCGCGGGGTACCGACGTTCACCGATCTCATTCCCACGTCCACCGAACAGGTGCTGCACCCACAGGAGCGGTACCTCACGGCTGTCGATGAGCCGACCGCGCTGGAGCTCGTGGTACCCGACGGCTGGCAGCCCGTCTACGGCAACGTACTGGGGGAGTACGAGACGCGGCTCTGGCTGCGCGAGCACCTGGGCGTGAGCGCGTCGCGCGCGTCGCAGGGGTGGGACGGTGACGCGTTCCAGCTCATCGCCACCGAACAGGGCGACACCGCATTCGTCTGGTGGTCGGTGTGGGACGACGAGGCGTCGGCGCAGAGGTTTGCCGACGCGGCCGCACGCGTGCCGGCGAACGGCGGCGGGCTGCAGGTACGTCGCGCGACCGTAGACGGCATGCCGGCGGTGTCGGTGCTGCGGCGCGTCAGTGGCGCGGCGGCACTGCCCGAGCTGCCGCCGCGCATCGTCGAGTAGCTAGACGTCGAGCCAGACGGGGCCGCCGTCCGACTGCGGGCGGCGCGGCCGCCCCTTGCCGCTGGTACCCGTCGCCCGCCGCGCACCGCCGACGCGGTTCCGCGCGCTCCGCTTCCGCTCGATCGGCACGACATCGCCGGTCGTCTCGTCCTGCGGCAACGGATAGCGGAACTCCTCGCCTGCATAGTTGCGCAGCACGACCTCGCGGTTGGTGATCGACTGCACGTACTCCGGCAGGATCGGGATCTTGCCGCCACCGCCGGGCGCGTCGATCACGAAGTGCGGCACGCCGAGCCCGCTGGTCCAGCCGCGGATCGCGCGGATGATCTCGATGCCCTTCTCGATCGACGTGCGGAAGTGCTCCCCGCCCGCCACCACGTCGGCCTGGTAGATGTAGTACGGCTTGACGCGGTTCTTGAGCAGCTTCTGCATGAGCAGCTTCATGACGGCCGGGTCATCGTTGACGCCCTTGAGCAGCACCGTCTGACAGCCGAGCGGGATGCCGGCGTCCGCGAGTCGCGCGAGTGCAATCTCCGATTCGGGCGTGATCTCGGCCGGGTCATTGAAGTGCACGTTCACGTATACCGGATGGTACTGCTGGATCATCCGTACCAGCTCCGGCGTAACGCGCTGCGGCAGGTGGCTCGGCACGCGCGTATGGATGCGGATGATCTCGATGTGCGGGATCTCGCGCAGCGTCTTCAGGAAGAACTCGATGCGCCGGTCCGACAGCAGGAACGGATCGCCGCCCGAGAGGATGACGTCGCGTACTTCCGTGTGCTCGCGCAGGTAGGCGAACGCGGAGTCGAACTGGTTCAGCGGGATCTTCTCGGGATCGCCCACCTTGCGACGGCGCGTGCAGAAGCGGCAGTAGCTCGCGCACACCGGCGACACCAGGAACAGCACGCGGTCCGGGTAGCGGTGCGTGAGGTTCGGCACGGGGGAATCCGCGTCCTCGTCGAGCGAGTCGACGATGCCATCGACAATGTCGTTTTCCGCCGGCGTCGGCACGTACTGCCGCCAGAACGCATCGCCGGGCGCCTGGATCTTGGCGAGCGCGGCCGGTGTGATCCGCAGGTTGAACCGATCGATGGCCTTCTGTACGGCTTCGCGGTCGATGTTCTCCGCGCCGAAACGCTCCACCAGCTCGTCGACTGTCGTGACACTCTGTCGCAGGATTTCCTGCCAGCTCTCCATGGCACCCGTCCGGGTCAGAGTACGCGTCTGGCGAGGATCACACGATCATCGCCATCGGCGTAGAAATCGGGCACGCGCGCGACTTCCGTGAAGCCGCGCCGTTCGTAGAACGCCCGGGTGCTCGCATAGAGCTCCTGGCCGGACGTTTCGACGAGGATCATGCGGGCGCGTCCGCGCAGCCGGCGCTCGACCTCGTCGATGAGCAGTGTACCGACGCCCGCGCGCTGCAGTGCGGGTGCGACGGCGATCCAGTAGATGTCCCAGGTCCCGACCGTGCACGGTGTGGGGCCATAGATCACGTAGCCGGCCAGCGCGCCGTCCGCCGCGAGCGCGGCGTGAGCGCTGTAATCCGTATCGGGCGCCGCGCAGTACGCGTCGAACACCTCGAGCGCGACGTCGATCTCGTCCGCGCGGAAGTAGCCGGTGTCGCGCAGCAGACGCTCGAGCGCCGCGCGGTGGGTGGGAAGCAGGCCGCCGATGCAGACGGCGTCGGTCACGGGCGAGCTCATGCGTGCACCGCAGACAGCGCATCGTCCAGGATGCGCTCGACCAGCTCCGTGTAGCTCCATCCTGCCACGTGCGCCATGCGCGCCAGGCCGGCGGAGGGTGCCAGGTCCGCGTTGGGATTCACGTCCAGCACGTGCAGCACACCGTGCGCGTCTGCGCGCAGGTCCACGCGACCGTACCCACGACGCGCGATCGCACGCCACGCCGTATGCGCAGTCTCTATCGCCTGCTGCGCGAGCCTGGGCGTGACGCCGGCAGGGCAGACGACACGCGTGCCGGTGTCCTCGACCGAGCCCGTGTTCCACTTTGCCGCGTATCCCACCACGCGCGGGAGCTGCGGGGGCATCGCACTGTAGTCGATCTGCGCAACGGGCAGTGCCGTATCACCCACGAAGCCGACGACCAGCTCCACGCCATCGAGAAACTGCTGAGCGAGCAGTGGGACGTGCGCGCGCGCGTCATGCAGCGCACGCTCGAGCTCCGCAGCGTCGTGCACGACCGCGCTCTGGCCGATTCCGATTCCCGCGTCCTCGCCGGCCGGCTTCACGATGGCAGGGAAGTGCGTCCAGTCCGTCTGCGTATCGAACGTTTCGTCCACAAGCACCCACCGCGGCACCGGCAGGCGCGACTGCAGCAGCAGGTTCACCCGGTCCTTGCGACGCGCGAGCGCAAGGGCTTCCGCGTCGGCACCCGTGAAGGGCAGGTCCGACGCAGCGATCGCCCGCGCGGCGTCGGCCTCCGCCGCTGCATCGCCGTCCAGTCCCTCGCACAGGTTGAATACGACGTCCACCGCGCAGGTTTCGAGTGCGTGCATCCAGTTGCCGGTCGCGGAAGCGCCGATGCGCACGCAACCGTGCCCCAGCGACATCAGCGCAGCCGCAACAGCATCCACCGTCTCGAGCACGCCGGCGACGTCCGGAGCTGCGCCGGGCGCATCCGCGTGCGCGTCGTACACGATGGCGGCTCTCATGCGACCCGTCCGATGCGCCGGAGCGCCGTGTCGAGCACGGTGAGAATCAGTGTGTCGTAGTCCATGCCGGCTGCGCGTGCAGCCTTGGGAAAGCAGGAGTTCTGGCGCGGGTCGGGAAGAATGCCGGGCAGGGGGTTGATCTCCAGTACATGCGGCTGGCCGGCGTCGTCCAGCCGCACGTCTACCCGTCCCCAGTCACGGCAGCCGAGCGCGTGGTATGCGCGTAGCGCCGCATCCTCGATCCCGCGTGCGAGCGCACTGTCCACGTGCGCCGGACACGCGAAGATCTCGAGCGGATTCTCCGGCACGTCCCACACCCACTTCGCCTCCCAGCCGTAGATGGGCACGGCTCCAGCCGGCAGCGCGGAGAGCGCAATCTCGACCAGCGGGAGCGCGTGTGCTTCCGCACCGTTGCCGAGGACTGCCACGGTGAACTCGCGCCCGCCCAGAAACCGCTCGACGAGTGCAGGCTGCGCGTACCGCTCATGCATCGCACGAACGTGTGCCTCGAGCTGCGCCGTCGTGGTGCACAGCGACGCCTCGCTGATGCCCATGCTGGAGCCCTCGTGCACGGGCTTCACGAACCACGGCCCGCTGCCGGGCGCAGCGAACGGCATGTCGGGCGCCGCCACGCACCACTCCGGCGTCGGCACGCCCGCGGCCGCGAACACCTGCTTCGCGCGCGCCTTGTGGTGCGCGAGCGTGAGCGTCAGCGGATCACTCGCCGTGTAGGGGATTCCGTAGAACTCGCAGATCGCCGGGACGTGTGCTTCCCGGTTCGGGCCGTGCAGCCCTTCGGCGATGTTGAAGACGATGTCGGGGTGCGTATCGCGCAGACGCGAAGGAAAGTCGGCGTCGGCCTCGAGGCGGATCACCGTTCCCGCACGCGCAAGCGCGGCGGCGACGGCGTCGATCGTGGCGGGGTCGTCCCACTCCGCGTAGCGGTCGTGGGTGCCGAGACTTGGGGGCTCGTCTTCCCCTTCCGGGGCATCCTCGGTTGGCTTCTGGTTGAACGCGAAGCCGATGCGCAGATCCTGCACGCTACCCCTATGAAAAAGCGCGTTTCGCTCTCGGGCAGAAACGCGGTTGTCCGGTCGTGCTCATGATGTCCGGCGCACACGCGCCGACATCGTATATAATGCACGACCCACCCGTGCGTAAGGGGGTTGTTCGGGGGCGTGCCGGAGCGGGCGATTGCTTGCCCGCTGCGCGCACATGGGCCTACCTTGCCCGCCAGCAAGGAGCCGCCTTTTGATCCATCTCCAACTCGCACTTCCGCCGGACGGCTGTGACGTCTACATCGACGCCGGCCTGCTGGAAGTCGTCCCGTCCAGCATCCTCGAGGCCGTGCCCGCGGCGCATTACGGCATCGTGGCCGACAGCCACGTAGCGGACACGTATGCCTGGCCGCTCGCGACCGCACTGCGCGAGGAGGGCGTGCGGGCGGACGTCGTATCCTTTCCGGCCGGCGAGGCGCACAAGTCACGCGAGACCTGGGCGGAGATGACGGACGCGCTGCTGGCGCGCCGGCTCGGCCGGGATGGCTGCATCATCGCGCTCGGTGGCGGCGTCGCCTGCGACCTGGGCGGGTTCGTTGCCGCCACGTACATGCGCGGCCTGCCCTGTGTGCAGGTGCCGACCTCGCTGCTGGCGATGATCGACGCCTCGATCGGCGGCAAGACCGCGGTGGATGTGCCTGCCGGCAAGAACCTGGTCGGCGCGTTCCTGCAGCCGCGCCTCGTCGCGATCGACCCGCTGGCCTTGCGGACGCTGCCGGAGCGGGAGCTGCGCGGGGGGCTGGCCGAGGCGCTGAAGCACGGGGCGATCGCGGATGCCGACTACCTTCGCTGGATCGGTGCGAGCACCAGCGCGCTGCTGGCGCGGGAGCCGACGGCACTCGCGCACCTGATCCGGCGCTCCGTGGAGATCAAGGCCGCCGTCGTGCAGGCCGACCCGCTGGAGCGGGGCGTCCGTGCCATCCTGAATTTCGGCCATACGGTCGCACACGCGATCGAGGCACTCTCGGCCTATGCAGTCCCACACGGCTACGCCGTAGCGATCGGCATGGTCGCCGAAGCGGAGATCGGCGAGGCGGCGGAGGTGACGGAGCCGGGCACCGCGGCCGAGCTGCGCAGGGTGCTCCAGGGGCTCGGCCTGCCGACGGCGCTGCCCGCCGGCCTCGCGCCTGCCGACATCCTGAGCGCTGCCGCGTCGGACAAGAAGGCGCGCGCGGCGCGCATCCGCTACGCCCTGCTGAGCGAGGCCGGCTCAACGGCCACGGACCGCAGCGGCTCGCATACGATCGCGGTGGAGGACGCCGTGGCGCTGCGTGCGCTGAGCCGCTGTCAGCCGAGGGAACGACGCGACGCAAGTGTTTGACTGCCGTGCGCGGCGTCCGCTATCTTCGGCGGCGTGACGGTATGTCGGCGGACCGCGACGGTGGGCCCCTGGTGGGCGGCTCTGGAGGCGTAATGGCGCTCGACCAGCGTTTCGCTGGGCACACGGTCGCCGGCGTCCTCGAAGCGCAGGCTGCCGAGAACCCCGACCGCGTCTTCCTCATTGCGGGGAATCGCCGCTTCACCTACGCGCAGGTCAATGCCCGGTCCACGGCACTCGCCGCGGCGCTGATCGAGCTGGGCGTGGAGCGCGGGGACCGGATCGCCGTCGACCTCCCCAACTGGCCGGAATTCGTCGTCTCCCTTTTCGCGGCGGCCAAGCTCGGCGCCGTGATCGTTCCGCTCAATCCGCGCTACACCGTGCCCGAGCTGCAGTACATGCTGCGGCACTCGGAAGCCACGGTGGTGATCAGTGCCGAGGATTTCGGCGGCACGGACTACCTCCAGCTCTTCGAGGGCTTCCTCACGTCGCTGCCCGAGCTGCAGTACCTGGTCACGGTAGGCGAGGAGGACCTGTGGTACGACGACCGGATCTACCAGTTCGAGGATCTGGTCTCCAGCGGGGAGTCCGGAACGGAGGTCGTGACGCCGGAGCTCGATCCGGTACAGGATACGTTCGCGATCCTGTACACATCGGGCACGATGGGCAAGCCCAAGGGGGTCGCGCTCACGCACGAGAACCTGATCTCGACGTCGGCACTCACCGCCGACGCCATCGGGCTCTCGGCGGACGACGTCGTCTTCGGTGTCACGACGGTCTTCCACGTCTTCGGTCTCGGCCCCGGCATCATCGGGACCGCCATGGCGGGCGCGACGCTGGTGCTGCAGGAGCAGTTCCTGCCTGACGAGGCGCTGCACCTGATCGAGCAGCACCGGGTGACGGTGCACTATGGCGTGCCAACGGTGTATGTCACGGAGATGCGCGAGCTGGACGTCACCGAGGCGGACCTGTCGTCACTCCGCGTCGGGATCGTGGCCGGTGCCCCCATCGGCGATGAGCTCGTGCAGCGGATCCGCGACGCGCTCTGCCCGAACCTCCACGTCGCCTACTCGCTGACGGAGACCAGCTCCACCGTCGCGATGACGCGACCGGAGGACCCGCTCGACAAGAAGCTCTTCACCGTGGGGCGCCCGTTGCCGGGCACGGAGATGCGCGTGCTCGACCTGGACGGTACGATCCTGCCCAGTGAGAGCCTCGGTGAGATCGCGGTGCGTGGGCCCGGTATCATGAAGGGCTACTACCGCCAGCCCGGCGAGACGGCGCAGGTCTTCGACGACGAGGGCTACTTCCTCACGGGCGACCTGGGCATGATCGACGAGGACGGGTTCGTGCATATCGTCGGTCGTCGCAAGGAGCTGATCATTCGCGGCGGCTTCAACGTCTATCCGCGCGAGGTGGAGGACCGGCTGCACGCGCATCCCGCGGTGCTGGACGTCGCGGTCGTCGGGCTGCCGCACGAAGTGCTGGGCGAGGTCGTGTGCGCGTGCGTGGTGCCCGTCGAAGGTGCGATCGTGACGGGCGAAGAGATCAAGGAATGGTGCCGCGGCACGCTCGCGGACTACAAAGTACCGGACCTCGTCCGGTTCTTCGACTCCTTCCCGCTAACCGGCAGCGGCAAGGTTCGCCGAGTCGAGCTGGCCCGCATGGTCAGCGCCGAGGAGTCGAGCCGGCGGCCATAGCGGCCGCCCGGCGGCCCGCGTCCTGCGGGCAACACGCGCGTGCGTCGTGGTGACGCACGCGTACAGAGAATAGCGACGCCTCCTTCGGCTCGTCTCGCGACGATGACCGGAGAGCCGCGCGCCGCCGGACACGAAAATCCGCCGGCCCGCCGCCCTCCTGCAGCCGCCGCGAGCAGAGGAAGGGGGCCCGCCGACCGCGCGCAAGGATGCGCGCAGGGGAATCAGGAAGACATGTCAGCACAGTTCGCACGGGCACCCCACCAGGGACAGGGGCGCACCGGCCAGTCGTCCAATCCGCCGCACGCCGCACTGCTCATCGACTTCGACAACGTCACGATGGGCATCCGCAGCGACCTCACCAAGGAACTGAAGAACCTCCTCAACAGCGACATCATCAAGGGCAAGGTCGCGGTGCAGCGCGCCTACGCGGACTGGCGGCGCTACCCGCAGTACATCGTGCCCCTCGCCGAGAGCTCCGTCGACCTCATCTTCGCGCCCGCCTACGGCAGCGCGAAGAAGAACGCGACCGACATCCGCCTCGCGATCGATGCGCTCGAGCTGGTCTTCGTCCGTCCCGAGATCGGCACGTTCATCCTGCTCTCCGGCGACTCCGATTTCAGCAGCCTCGTGCTCAAGCTGAAGGAGTACGGCAAGTACGTGATCGGCGTCGGCATCCGCGAGTCCGCGAGTGACCTGCTCGTGCAGAACTGCGACGAGTACTACTCGTACTCTGCATTGACGGGGCTGACCCGGGCGGGCGAGGAAGCGCCTGCGGTGAGCGAGGATCCGTGGGAGCTCGTCGACGTCGCGATCCGGCAGATGGCGGACAACGACGACGTGATGCGCTCGGATCGCCTGAAGCAGGTGCTGCTCGAGCTGGACTCCAACTTCGACGAGAAGGCGCTCGGCTTCACCAAGTTCAACAAGTTCCTGCAGGAGGCGGCCAACCGCGGCGTGCTATCGCTGCGCAAGCAGGAGAACGGCCAGTTCGAGATCGCACCGGCCGACGGCACGCCTCCCGCCGCAGACGAGGAGGAGCAGCGCAGCCGCAGGCGTCGTGGCGGGCGCGGGCGCCGCGGCCGCGAGGAGCGCGAGCAGACGGCGGCGCCGGAAGCAGCGACCGAAGCACAGGAAGCGAGGCCGGCTGCCGCCGGCAAGCCGGAGGACGCACCCGCGACCGCCGAGGCGGCAACCGCCGCTTCTGCCGCTCCTTCCGCCGATCGATCAGCCGACCGGGCTGCCGCGACGGCCACACCAGCCGCGAAGCCTGGCGCGGCTGCCGAGCCGGCTGCACCGGCCGCCGGGCCCGACCGGGCTGCTGCAGAGGGCGCACGCCGCGGCGCCGGCACTGCGGACCGAGGTGCTGCGCAGCAGCCGGGGCGCGACGCGGACCGGAAGCCCGCGCGCAGGGAGCCGGAGGCGGAACGCGTTGCGCCGGTCGGCAACGATCTGGATGCCGCGTTCGCGCTGCTCCGGCGAGCGACGCAGGACGCGCAGCGCTCCGCGGGTGGCGGTGTCGCGCGCGATTCCGACGTGAAGCGTCGCCTGCTGGAGCTGGATCCGGAGTGGGACGAGTCGAACCTCGGGTTCAGCAAGTTCAGCCGCTTCCTGCGGCGCGCGCACGACGAGGACGTCGTTACGCTGCACCGGTTGGACAACGGCAACTACGAGGTGGCCGCCGGGGTGGCCGACGTGATCGACGAGTCCAGAGGCCGACGCGGACGCGGCCGTTCCTCGGGCGGCCGGTCGGAGGCGCCCGCGCGCGCAGCGCGCGAAGAGCGTGCGGCCGCGGCTGCGCCCGCAGCGTCGGAGACCGCCGCGCAGGGCGCGCAGCCGGCAGCGCAGCCGAAGGCACCGGCTGCAGCGAAGGCCACGGCACCCGCCGCGGAGGCAGCAAAGCCGCGCGTACCGGAGCAGCCGGCTGCGGCATCCACCACGCGTACGAAGCCCGAAGCGAGTGAGCAGCCCTCCATGTTCGAGGAGGCGGCACCGGCGCGCACGTCCCGCCCCCCGCAGCCGATCGGGCTGCGTCGCGGGTCGCGCAGCCGCGGTGGAGCGCCGTCGGGTCCGCCGCCGCTCTTCGAGGGGCAGACACTGAACGTTGCCGGCGGTGCGAAGGTCGCGCAGGCGGCAAAGCAGCCGACGCCCGAGTCGTCAGTCGCGCAGCCCGCGCAGCCGGCCGCGTCCGCCGCTGCGCCTGCGTGGTTCCCGAGCGAGCCCGATGCATTGCTCAGCCACCTGTCGAGCTACAAGGGTGTCGGGCGCAGGACGGCCGAACAGCTCGTGGAGTCGTTTGGCTCCGGCAGCATCTTCGGCGTGCTCTCCAGTGAGCCGGACCGCGTGCGGGAGCTGCTCGGCAAACGTCGGGGTGATGCGCTCCTGGTTGCATTCGAAGCCGATCGCAACGCGAACGGCGGCGCGCCTGCAGCAGACGCGTCATCAGCCCGGCCCGCAGCGAAGCGCGGACGCCGGGGCGCGAAGCAGCCGGCGAGCAAGGCGGCCGCAAAGACCGGTGCGCGCGGCGCGGCGAAGAAGCCCGCGTCGAAGGGCGGGGCAGCCGCGAAGAAGATCGAGGCCAGTTCGGAAGGCAGCACACCGGCGAAGAAGACCGCGCGCAAGACGGCACGGAAGTCGAGCCGCGCAGCCAGGAAGACCAGCCCGTCGAAGTGAGCGCCCGCAGGCCTGACGCGCTCCCGCTGCCGCAGTCGTTCTATGCGCGCGGCGCGGAGCGCGTCGCGCGTGCGCTGCTCGGCCAGCTCCTCGTCTCGACGATCGGCGAAACGCGTGCGGTCGGTCGCATCGTCGAGACCGAAGCGTACATCGGTCCGCACGACGATGCGTCGCACGCGGCGGAGCGCATCGGGCGGACCATGCGCAACGAGTCGATGTTCGGCCCTCCCGGAATCGCGTACGTGTACCGCATCTACGGCGTGCACTGGTGCCTCAACGTGGTCACCGACCGTGCAGAGTACCCGGCAGCGGTCCTGATCCGCGCGCTGGAGCCGATCGAGGGACTGGACGTGATGCGCGTGCGTCGTTCGGTAGTACGCACCGAGCGTGACCTGTGCAGCGGCCCCGGCAAGCTGGCGCAGGCGCTGGGCATCACCGGTGCACAGGATGGTCATCCGCTCGACTCGCCGCCGCTCTGCATTCTCGAGGGTGCGCGCGTGCCCGCGCGACGTGTGGTCACGCGTACACGCGTGGGCATCACGCGCGCACACGATCTGCCGCTGCGATTCTACGAGCGCGGCAACCCGCACGTATCGCGCTGGTAGCGCGCACGATCACCCGTCGGCACGTCTTCTGCACCCTTCGGCATGGACGCTACTCGCAGCAGAAGGAGGCAGTACATGTCGACCGTTCCCGGACCACGTCCCGATGGACCGCTGCCGCGCCCCGGCGCCCCCGAGCGACGGGAACCGCCGCGCGAATCGGAGCCGGATCGGCGGGAGGCCGCACCTGCCCGCGAGGCGCCGGATTGGATGCCGGAGCCGTACGATCCCGAGCGAGAGATCGAGCCCGCGCGCGAGCCGGCGGCCGTGCCGTAGCCGCGCAGGCACGCGCCGCGACGCTCGCTTCACCGGTCGCGCGAGGATCACGGAGGGCCTCCACTCGGAGGCCCTCTTCGTTCAGCGTGCCGTTCCTGGCATCTGGTAGACACGCGTCCGGCCGGCTCCTACATTGGCCGCGGTTTTCGGGCCGCCGTACTCAGGCCATTCAGGGGGCAGTGACGTGAACATCTACGTGTGTATCAAGCGCGTTCCGGACACGGAGGCGCGCATCAAGGTGAACGGTGCCGCGATCGATCCTGCCGGCATCAAGCACGTGATCAGTCCGTACGACGAGTTCGCGCTCGAGGCAGCGCTGCGACTGAAGGAGTCGAAGGGCGCGGGCGAAGTCGTCGTCGTGAGCGTTGGTGATGCCAGTTCTGGCGAACAGCTCCGCACCGCACTCGCGATGGGCGCCGATCGCGCGGTGCTGCTCAGGGGCGAGGTCACGCCCGATGGGCTCGCCACGGCCAAGGCGCTGGCTGCCGAGCTGAAGGACGCCACACCTGATCTCGTGCTGCTCGGCATGAAGGGCGTCGACCACGACCAGCAGCAGGTCGGGCCGATGCTTGCCGAGCTCCTGGACTTGCCGTGCGTTACGGTCGTATCCGAGCTCCAGGTCGAAGACGGCAAGGTCGTCGCGCACCGCGAGATCGAGGGCGGTGTGGAAGTGGTCGAGGCGCCGCTGCCGGCGGTGCTGACGATCACCAAGGGCAAGGACGAGCCGCGTTATCCATCGCTCAAGGGGATCATGGCGGCGAAAAAGAAGCCGCTCGAGGAGAAGCCGGCGCAGCTCGGTGAGAGCAGGCTGAGCGTGACCGCGATGAGCCCGCCCCCGGACCGCCCGCCGGGTCGCATCGTCGGTCAGGGCGTGGACGCAGTGCCGGAGCTGGTCCGACTGCTGCGCGAAGAAGCCAAGGTGCTGTAGGGGAACAATGGCAAAGATCCTGGCAGTCGTGGAGCAGCGCGAGGGTGCGCTGCGCAAGGTATCGAATGAAGTGGTCGGCGCAGCGCGCGCGATCGGCGACGCCGTCGGCGCAGAGGTGCACGCAGTGCTGCTCGGCCCCTCGGGTGTCGGCGGCGCGGCCGGCGAGCTCGGCCGCTACGGTGCGGACCGGGTGCTCGTCGTCGAGAACGACGCGCTCGCGCAGTACTCGCCCGAGGTCGCGGCGGCGACCATCGCGGCGCAGGCCGACGGCGACACCTACGCGATCGTGTTCGCTGCCAGCGCGCAGGGTCGCGACCTCGCCCCGCGCGTCGCGGCAAAGCTGGATGTTCCACTGGCCGCGGACGTGACGGCGATCGATGCGAGTGGCGGTGAGCTGAACGTGACACGCCCGGTGTATTCCGGCCGCGCGTTCGCCACGCTGACGTTCAGCGGCGGACCGCGCCTGGTTTCGATCCGACCGAATGTCTTCCGTGCAACGGAAAACGCGAAGGGCGGGGTGGTCGATACGATCGAGCCCGCGCTCGACCCGTCGCAGGCGCGCGTCCGGGTGCGCGAAGTAAAGGCCGCTTCGGGTGATCGCCCGGACGTGGGCGAGGCAGCGATCGTGGTGAGCGGCGGCCGCGGCATGAAGGGACCGGAGTCGTGGAACCTGCTCGAGGATCTGCGCGACGCGCTCGGCATGCAGGCCTCGCTCGGTGCCTCGCGCGCCGTCGTGGATGCCGGCTGGCGCCCCCACGCCGAGCAGGTGGGGCAGACAGGCAAGACGGTGTCACCGCAGCTCTACTTCGCCGTCGGCATCTCGGGCGCGATGCAGCACCTGGCCGGCATGCGCAGTGCGCGCACGATCGTCGCCATCAACAAGGATCCCGATGCGCCGATCTTCAAGGTGGCCGACTACGGCATCGTCGGTGACGCGCAGGAGATCCTGCCGAAGCTGACGGAGGCGATCCGCTCGGCCTGAGACCTGAGGCGCGCTGCTTCGACGAAGCGCCCGGCGGGTTACTCGCCGGGCGCTTTTTGTTTTCACCGCTG
>DASTYK010000189.1 GCA_035764935.1 Longimicrobiales bacterium
GGTAGACGTCCTGGATGAACTGCATCAGGCCGGGGCGCAGCGTGTGTCGCTTCAGCTTCTGCACCGCTGAGACGCTGGTGACGCTCCAGCGGGAATGGGACGAGGACCCGGGGTCAGAACTTCCCGTTCCCGCCGCGCGGATGACCGGTTGAACAGTTCCCGTCGAACTGTCGAGCTCGAGCAGGAAACGCGGGACCCGGTTGACTCCGAGTCCCGCGCTTCAGTATGCACCCCTGTCAGCAACCTTTGGAAACCCGAACGTCAGCATATCGTCCCGGTATTCCAGTAACACAACAGTCCGATCTACACGTCCAGATTCTTCACGAACTTCGCGTTCTCCTCGATGAACCGACGCCGCGGCTCGACATCGTCGCCCATCAGCGTCGAGAAGATCTGGTCCGCCTCGACCGCGTCCTCCATCGTGACCTTGAGGATCGTGCGGCGCTCCGGGTCCATGGTCGTGTTCCAGAGCTGCTCGGCATTCATCTCGCCGAGGCCCTTGTAGCGCTGCACGTTCACCTTGCCGTCGCCCTTGCCGTTCAGGCGGCTGATGATGGCGTCGCGCTCCTCCTCCGTGTACGCGTAGTGCTCTTCCTTGCCCTTCGCGACGCGGTAGAGCGGCGGCTGCGCGATGAAGACCATGCCCTCGTCGACGAGTCCCCGCATGTGGCGGTAGAAGAACGTGAGCAGCAGCGTCCGGATGTGCGCGCCGTCGACGTCGGCGTCGGTCATGATGATGATCTTGCCGTAGCGCGCGTTCTTGGTGCTGAACTCGTCCTCGCCGATGCCGGTGCCGACCGCCGCGATGATCGTGCGGATCTCCTCGTTGGAGAGCACCTTGTCCAGGCGTGACTTCTCGACGTTCAGGATCTTGCCACGCAGGGGCAGGATCGCCTGGAAGTTGCGGTCGCGGCCCTGCTTCGCGGTGCCGCCCGCACTGTCGCCCTCGACCAGGTAGATCTCACAGAGCTGCGGGTCGGTGATCGAGCAGTCCGCCAGCTTGCCCGGCAGGACCATCCCGTCGATCGCGTTCTTGCGACGCACCAGCTCGCGCGCCTTGCGTGCGGCGATGCGTGCACGTGCGGCCTGCAGCGCCTTGTCGACGATCGCCTTGGCGACCGATGGATGCTCCTCCAGGAAGCTGGAGAGCCTGTCGTTCACGACCGACTCGACCGCGCCACGCACCTCGGAGTTGCCGAGCTTGGTCTTGGTCTGCCCCTCGAACTGAGGCTCCCTGACCTTGACGCTCAGCACGCACGTCAGCCCCTCGCGCAGGTCCTCGCCCGACAGCGAGTCGAGCTCCTTCTTGAGCAGGTTGTTCTTGCGCGCGTAGTCGTTGATCGTGCGCGTCAGCGCCGCCTTGAAGCCCGTGAGGTGCGTGCCGCCCTCGTGCGTGTTGATGTTGTTGACGAAGGTGAACGTGTTCTCGTTGTAGCCGTCGTCGTACTGCAGTGCGAGCTCGATCTCGGCCTCGTCGCGCGATGCCTCGATGAAGACTGGCTTCGGGTGGAGCGGCTTGCGCGAGCCACGCAGGAACTGGACGAACTCGATGATCCCGCCCTCGTAGTGGTACTCCTCGCGCTTCGGCCCCTTGTCGTTGAGGTCGCGCTCATCGGTGATGATGATGCGCAGCCCCTTGTTCAGGAACGCGAGCTCACGCAGCCGGTTGGCCAGGGTGTCGAACGCGTAGTTGAGCTCCGAAAAGATCTCGGGATCAGGCTTGAACGTGACGCGCGTACCGGTCGCCTTCGTCTTGCCGATGACCTCGAGCTCCGTGCTCTTGATGCCGCGCGCATACCGCTGGCGGTAGACCTTGCCGTCGCGCTGGATCTCGACCTCGAGATACTCGGAGAGCGCGTTCACCACGCTCACACCGACGCCGTGCAGCCCGCCGGAGACCTTGTAGCTCTCCTTGTCGAACTTGCCGCCCGCGTGCAGCACCGTCATCGCCAGCTCCACGCCCGGCAGCTTCTCCGTCGGATGGATGTCCACGGGGATGCCACGCCCATCATCGACGACGGTGATCGAGTTGTCGGGGTGGATCGAGACGTCGACCTGCGTGCAGTAGCCCGCGAGCGCCTCGTCGACGGAGTTGTCGACGACCTCGTAGACGAGGTGATGCAGCCCGCGTGGCCCGGTCGAGCCGATGTACATGCCCGGGCGCTTGCGGACCGCCTCGAGGCCCTTCAGTACCTGGATCTGCCCTGCGTTGTAGCTGTTCTTCGGCTCGCTCTTCGCCATGGTCCCTGGATCTTCTGATGGGAGGACTGCCAGACGTACCTGATACCCCCCTCACGCGCGCGGGTTCACGCGTGTGTGCGCGTACGCGTGCGCGCGCAACCCCTCCGCCCACCGCCGTCCAACCCGAAGTGCCCACCACCCACCTCGCACCACCCACCGCCCAGAACCCGCCGTTCAATCCGTTGCGGCCTTCCCATCGGCCGGCAGCGCCCAGGCAAACACGACCCCGAGGAATGTCAGCGGCACCGCGACCATGGATGCCGCCAGCACCCCGATCTGGTCCGCCAGCACCCCGATCCCGAGCACCGCGATGGAGCCCGCCGCCCAGGCCGCGCCCATGGCGATGCCTGAGCCCAGCGACTCGCCGCGCGGCACCAGCTCCTGGGCGATCAGGACGAGCGGCGGCAGCAGTGCCATGTTGAGGAAGCCGGCAGCCAGGGTGCAGAGCATGGCGGCAACGCTCCCTGCCGGCAGCATGAACGCCAGCGCATGGGCCGGCAGCGACAGCGCACTCAGCCAGAGGAGCAGCCGGCGCCGGTCCACGCGGTCCGCCAGCATGCCACCGCTCAGGCTGCCGATTGCCTGGGCGGCGAGGTAGATGCTGAGCGCGGTCGCGCCCGCCTGCTCCGAGCCACCGGCCTCGGCGACGAGGATCGGCTTCATGGTCAGGTAGACCCGCTGAATGAAGGCGGACACGGCGCTGATGCCGAACACGAGCGCGAGCGGCCCGCGCAGCACGCGTCGCAGGCTGACGGACTGCTCCGCGTGGCGGGCCTGTCGCCGCTCGTGGGCGCCGGAAGGCACGAGCATGAAGACCACCGGCAGGGCGAGCAGCATCGGGATCGCCGCATACGGCAGCGCCTCGAGCCCCCCGCGCGAGACGATCGCGACGGCGACCAGCGGCCCGAGCGCGTAGCCGAGTGCACCGGAAAAGGAGAAGAAGGAGTAGCGGGCTCCGCGCGAGCTGCCCCTGCCGCTGGAGGCGGCGATCACCGCACCGGGCGGATGAAACGCCGCACTGCCGAGTCCGGCGAGCGCCAGGAACACGGCCAGTACGATGAAGGAGGGCGCCACGCCGATCAGTGACATGAAGATCGCGGACATGGCAGGCCCGATCACGACGAACGCCCGTCTGCCGTAGCGGTCGGCAAGGTGCCCGACGGCGGGCTGCACGAGGGAGCCGCCCAGCGACAGCGTCATCGCGAGGGTCGCGGCCAGCGCGACGTTCAGGCCCAGCCTGTCCATGATGCGTGGCAGCAGCGGGTGCAGGAACCCCGAGTACAGGTCGTTCATGCCATGCGTGACCGCTACTGCGATCGCCGCCGCTGTCGTCCCCCGTGCTGCCAGCCGTGTTGCGTCTTCTGTCCCTGTATCGCTGCTGCTGCTCACCCGCTCCATCGATGCGGCTGCGCGCTCTTCGTCTGCCGTCCTGCTCACTCGTTCTTCCCGGTCGTGCTGTCACTCATCACGAAGCGGATCTTCTCGATGCGTCCGCGCTCGCGGCCTTCATTGAGACGCCGGAGTATCTCCCTCTCCATCAGTCGCAGCTCCATCATCCACGCGCTGGAGCGCACCGCAACGAGCAGTGTGCCGCGCGATACGCGCAGCGGTGTGGTGACGGCTGCAATGCGGGGTCCGACGCGCTCCGCCCATTCAGGAACGATGCCCGCTTCCTCGAGCCGCTCACCGACCTTCGACTCCTCGAGGAACTTGCGGAGCGCATCACCCAGCCTGACCGGCTTGTCGCTCATGCGACGTCCTCCTGCTGCTGCCCGCGCGCGCGGCTCATGTCATTACGCGTCCGCCCGCGATCTGCCAGGCGGCCAGGGAGGAGACGAATTCCGTGCCGCGCGCGCCCAGGTTCACGTCCGATGCCTTGGGCGCGGTCAGGATCACCTGCCCGTGCTCGGCGCCTTCCAGCAGCTCGAGGATACGGCGCGAACGGCCGGGATCCAGCTCCGCGAAGACGTCGTCCAGCAGGATGATCGGCATTCGTCCGTGTGCCGCGCGCAGTGACTCGGTCTCCACCAGCCGCAGCGCGATGACGCCCGTTCTGACCTGGCCGCCGGAGCCGAAGTTTCGCAGATCGACCAGCCCGTTGGCAGTGGCCAGCAGGATCGCGAGATCGTCACGGTGCGGGCCGACGAGTGTCATGCCGCGTTCACGCTCACGCCCTGCGACGCGCGCGAGCTCCGCCTCGAGCGCAGAGCGCAGCGTCGCCTCTTCGCCTGCGGTCGATGCATCGATCCGGCCACCGGGCGCGTAGCGCATCTCGGCACGCAATCCGTCACTGATCGCAGCGTAGCGTTCTGCGAAGTGGGGCGCGTACGCGTCCACCCAGCGGGCACGTGCGGCCATGACGCGTGCGGCGGGCGACAGCAGCGGCTCGGTCCAGGCCTCCAGCAGCGCTGCGGGCGCACCCTGTCGCAGCATGGTGTTGCGCTGCCGCAGTGCCTGGCGGTAGCGCTGCAGTGCCTGCAGGTACCCGGGCTCGTGCAGGGACAGGACAATGTCGAGGTAACGGCGTCGCTCGCCGGGCGAGCCCGCGACGATCGACACGTCCGACGGGGAAAAGATGACGGCACCGACGTGACCGATCGCTTCGCTCAGCCGCTCCGTCTCGCCGCCATTCACGGTGACGCGCTTGCGACGCCCCTTCGCCTCGTACGCGGCAGTGACTTCCACGCCCGTGCCGCTGCCCGTGTCCTCGAAGCGGCCGCGCAGATGAAACGCGGCGGCGTCGAAGCGCACGAGCTGTTCATCGGGTGCGCCGCGAAAGGAGCGAAAGATCTCGAGGTAGTAGATCGCCTCGAGCAGGTTGGTCTTCCCGGCGCCGTTCTCCCCGATGATCGCGGCGCCGGCGGCAGGAAACTGCAGCTCGAGCTCGGTGAAATTGCGGTAGTCGCGCAGCCGGAGCTCGCGGCAGATCGAAGAGGCTGCGGCCATGCGTGCGGTTGCGCGACGGGCGTCTGCTACTTCCCCGTGAAGTTCGCTTTGCGCTTCTCCAGGAAGGCGCCCATCCCCTCGCGCATGTCGCTCGTGGATGCGAGCAGGCCGAACAGGTTCGACTCGAAGCGCTGCGCGTCCTCGACCGTTGCAGTGAGTCCGTTCTCCACCGCCTCCAGGGCGAGCGCAACGGCGACCGGCCCGTTCGCGCTGATCTTCGCCGCCAGGCTGCGCGCCGCTTCGAGCAGCTCGCCCTGCGGCACGACACGGTTGACCAGTCCGATCCTGTGCGCCTCCTGCGCATCGATCATCTCACCGGTCAGGATCAGCTCGAGCGCGCGACCCTTGCCGACCAGCCGCGGCAGGCGGACGGTGCCGCCGTACCCGGGGATGATGCCCAGCTTCACCTCGGGCAGCCCGAACTTCGCGTTCTCGCTTGCCACCCTGATGTGACAGGCGAGCGCCAGCTCGAGCCCGCCGCCCAGCGCGAAGCCGTTCACGGCCGCGATCACCGGCTTGGCCATGCGCTCCAGGAAGCGGAACGCGTCCTGTCCCTGGCGCGAGGTGCGCACGCCGCCGATCGGATCCATCTTCGCCAGCTCGCCGATGTCGGCGCCGGCGACGAATGCCTTTTCCCCCGCTCCCGTGAGCACGATCGCACGCACGGTTCCGTCATCGGCCAGGCCGCGGAAGGCCTGGTCGAGCTCGGCGATCAACGCAGCATTGAGCGCGTTCAGCTTGT
>DASTYK010000190.1 GCA_035764935.1 Longimicrobiales bacterium
ACCTTCAGCGTGCCGTTCAGCCGCGGCTCGTCGGACGAGGTGATTCGCCACTCACCGCGCGGATCGACCGCGGCGTCCGGGTTGACCACGTAGCGCTCGCCGTGCACCCACACGTCGCGGACCGTCGAGCCGTCCGCGAACAGGTCGCCATCGACCACGACGATGTTCGCGAGCTTGCCGCGCTCCAGCGTCCCTTCGCGTGCATCGATGCCGAGCATGCGCGCGGGGTTCGTCGTGAGCGCGGCGAGCGCAGCGTCCCTGGCGAGGCCGCGTGCTACGGCAGTGCGCAGGTTGGGCAGGAACTCGTCCGTCTTCGAGAGCCCGTCGGTCGTGAGCGCGAACTGCAGTCCTGCAGCGGCCACGCGTGCGGGGTTCTCCGGCGCCAGGTACCAGTGGCGCAGCTCGTCGAGCTCGGCGTCCAGCGCGTCCTCCGGGCTGTCGACGTCCGGTGCCTCGGGGAAGTTGAGCGGCAGGATCAGCGTCGTCTTGGCACCGGTCAGCACGTCCACGATCCGGTACTCCTCACCGCTGCCACGCAGCCACGGCTCGATAGGGAACTCGTCGGCTAGCGCGCGTGCGCGCAGCACCTCGAGCTCCGACGTCGCTTCGAAGAGCACCGGCTCCCCGCCGGCGACCACGTCGTTCAGTGCAGCGAGCGCGATGTTCGTTTCCGGCTGCGGCACGCGCTGCGGCGAGCGGCGGTGCGTGTCCCATGCGCGGATGTACCAGTCCGCATCCAGCAGCGTCTGGCGCATGAGCGCGATCGCGCCCATCGGTGAGTTCGGGTACGTGTTGCCCAGCTCGCGGCTGCCGCGGAACGCGACCGACTGTGCGACGATCGCACGCTGCATCCGCTCACTCGCCGTGCCGTCGCCCAGGCTGACCACTGCAGTGCGCCCGCGGAAGATGCCGAGCTGCGGGACGGCGTGCGCCGTGGTGAAGCCCTGCGCACGCAGCGCGCTGCGCCGCTCTTCCGAATCGCGGAAGTCGCCGGCCGCACTGAAGTACGCGCGCACCTGCGGGTTCCAGTGGACCGGCCCGGCATCCCCCTCGTCCGCGGGCGGTGCCTGCCCGATGCCCAGGTCGGCGTGCGCGTCGATGAATCCCGGGTAGAGCGTCCGGCCGCTCATGTCCCACACGCGCGCATCCGCGGGTGGCGTGACGTTCGCGCCGACCGCCTCGATCACGCCGTCACGCACGACCAGGGTCGCGCGCTCGAGCACGCGCCCAGGCGCAACGACGATGCGGGCATTCGTGAACGCGTGCACGCCGGGCGTGTTGTCGCGCAGCGCGACGACCGGCTCGGTCCGGCTCGCCTGCTGCGCGCTCACGATGCCGGGCATCAGGGCGAGCAGCAGGGTGAGCCGGAGGAAACGCCAGGATCTCATGGATCGACTCCTCGGGGGATGAGGGACTCTGGAAAACGGATGCGGTCGGGATCGATGGGATCGACACGACTGCCGACGCCGCGACATGCTGCGAGTGCGTGCGGTCGCCCATGCGGGGCGATTGCCGGTGCCCCATCGTCTGATTCAGTGAACAGGGGGAGAATACCACTTCGAGGACCGGAGCGCACGCGTGGCGTGGTCCGTGACGGAACGGCGCGCTGATGCGGCGGCAGGAGGTACAGTCATGAAGAAGGGGCGGGCAACTCTGCCCGCCCCTTCATGTTCGGCCTGCGCATCGTACGGCGCTCAGTGGTCCCGCTGCCTCACGGGCAGCGGTGGCGCACCAGGCTGCTGCCGTTGGTGGCGGTCAGGCTGTTCCCGTCCGCAGACAGCGAGAACCGCCGTGTCTCCTGCCAGGTCTGCCCCTCGCCCTCGTAGTCGGCCGTGACCGTGATGACCCGGTCGCTCTCGACCTTGACGTCCCGGACCGTGGCCACGCTCTCGTAGAAGCGGAGACGGTCGGCGCTGATGCGCAGGCGTGTCACACTGTTGCCGGTGCCGCAGTCGGAACGGTCGCCGTTCCATTCGCCGCGGAACGCAGCCGGAATCGTGTCGACGTCATCGTCGGCGCCGTCCCTGCCCTCCGGCTCCGCGGCGGGCGGCGTGGAATCTGCGCGATCCTCGGCGCCGTTTCCGCGATCGGCTCCCGCCGGGGAGCGCTCCGTATCGTCAGCACCCTGCGCGCCGTCGTCGCCAGGCGACGTCGCGACCTCGGTGGCCGATGGCACGCTGACTCCTGTCCCCATCGTATCCATCGCGACCGCATCGCCGGCTCGGTCGTCCGTCGAATCGCTGCCGCACGCGGCGGCAGTGAAACAGGCCGCCGCGATCATGACCGTAACCGTCGAACGCATGAACATCCTCCATTGAATGAACCCGGATGCGCCGGTCATGCAGACCGCGGGCCGTCGGACGCCGCGGTCGAGTGGCTACTGCCGCTCGCGCTCCAGCCTGCGCTCGAGCTGCTGGCGTGAGCTGGCGGCGTACGTCGCGCATGCGCCCGTGTCGACGAGCGCGTCCGGGGCACCGGCAGCGCGCTCCCAGAAGCCGGACGCGCCCGGGTGCGGCGTGATCAGGACGTCGCATGAAAGGCGCTCGAGCGTCGCGTGTCCCGCGCGGAACGCGGCGACGGCATCGGGATGCTCGGTGAAGCGGAAGCCGTCCTGAGAGATCGGCGTCTGGCTGTCCGCGTATACGAAGTCGAGGCAACGCTCCCCCTCGCACGACTGCCACGACCACGAGGTGCCGCCCGGCGTGTGACCGCCCGTGGGATGCATGGTCAGTGCAAGGGTGCCGACGCGCACGACTTCGCCCAGCTGCACCACCCCGACCTCTGCAACCGGCGGCATCGGCAGCGCGACGTCGTGCTGCGGGTCGTCCGGCGCGGAGGTGCCGCGCCGGAGCACCGGTGCACTGGCCGGGCTCGCGAGCACACGCGCGCCGGACACCTGCTGCAGCGCCGCGATGCCGCCGGCGTGATCGTAGTGCTCATGCGAGTTGAGGATGATCTCGACATCGGCCGGATCGAACCCCAGCGCCTCGATGTTGCGCAGGATCAGCGGCGCGGTGTCCGGCAGCCCGCCGTCGATCAGCACGTGACCGGCCGGCGATGCGATCAG
>DASTYK010000191.1 GCA_035764935.1 Longimicrobiales bacterium
GCATACTCACATTCATCGACGTGCGGATCGACGAGATGCCCTCGTACGGGTTGCCGGCCACTCCGATCTCCTGCTCATAGCGCTCGACGAGTGCCTCGGCCTCCGGCAGTTGACCGGTGACCGGCGCGGCCATCCCGGACATCAGCAGTCCGACGGCTGCGGTGCGAACCACGCGCTTCATATGCGTATTCCTGCGTTCGGGTACACGGGCCGCGCCTGCTGCGCGGAGGTCGGAAGATAACACGGCAGCGGTAGGCGCTGCACGCGTGGCCACCGCGGCCAGCGGCCGTGGCATGTGACGGACAGGGGTTCGATCGAAGTGGAGCGCCTGTCGCTCAACGTGTCGCACAGGCCGCACGGAGCGTGTGCCGGAGCAGGACGTCCACGGTGACCGGGCCCACGCCGCCGCGTGCAGGCACGTACGCGGACAGCCGCGGAAGCGCGGCCTGCAGCACCTCCCCGGATCGCCGTGCGCCGAAGTAGCCGCCGTCGACGACAACGCCACCCACCGGCAGCCAGTCGGGTTCCACGGCCTGCGGAATACCCGCAGGAAAGATGGCGACGTCCGCGGAGGCGAGCGCGTTGCGTAGCGCGTCCTTCCCGGCGGCGGCACGCACGCGCGTGACCTCCGCCCCCGCACGCTCCAGCAGCACGACGAGCGGTTCGCCGATGGCCGCCGCACCGGTGCCAACGAAGACGCGGCGACCGGCAAGCTCGACACCGCCGTCCTCGAGCAGCGCCATGATCGCTACCGCACTTGCCGCAGGGAATACATCCTCGCCCGTGCGCAGGCGCTCGAGCGTTTCCGGGTTCGCGCCGTCGATGTCCTTGCCGACCGGGATTGCCGCGTTGCACGCACGGGCATCGATCCGCGGTAGCGGATACTGCACGAAGATGCCGTGCACCGCGTCGTCGTCCGCGGCGCGACGCACTTCCCGCACGGCGTCTTCGGTGGTCGCATCGGGCGACAGCAGCACCGGTACGAACCGGATGCCGACGTTGCGTGCGGCGTCCAGCTTCAGGGTGACGTACGTTTCGGCCGCGGCATCGGCGGCGCTGCCGATTGCGACCATGCAGGGGATTGCACCGCTGTCTGCAATGCAGGCGGCGACGTCGTCGCGCAGAGCATTGCGCATGCGACGGGCGAGCGCGCGGCCGTCGATGAGCCGCGCGGTCACGGCCACACCATGCCGATTCGCATGTGTGGTTGCACCTCCAGGGTCAGACCGGGGAGGGCGGTAGAATGCCCCGACCGGCCGCGTGGAGCAAGAGGGAGCTGATGATTGTGCGTGTGCTACACGCGCATCGCGGCGACGCCCTGTCGTGCGGCCTCGATCATCGTCACGTCCTCCGCGAGGGCCACGAGCGTGTCGGGCGCCCCCTCCCGGTGAAGCGTCACGCGCAGTCGCCACGCCAGGTACGACGTGGCGGCGGCGGCGAGTGCCCCGACGAACGCGGCGCGCATGCGGCTTCGCTCCTCGGACGTCGTCGCAACCGCGGCAGCAAGGGCGCCCGCACCGATGCGTCCAGCAAGCGGCAGCGGTTCGATACGCGAGGGCATGAACGGCATCTTGTCCGCAGCAAGCTCTCCGACTGCGAACGTGGTGAGGGCTCTCGCAATGCCCGCGCGCGCGAGGCCACGTTGCAGACGCCCGTGCGTGCGATCCTGGCGCTCGGCGAGTGCACGGCTCACGGCCGCGACGGCGGCCATGCTGCGCATGCCGGCGGTCGCGCCGAGCAGCAGCGACCGGACGATGGTGCTGTCGTTCCTCATGCCTGGATTCCTCTCTCGAACGTGAACACGACGTCCGGACCGGAATGAGCGATGCGGCCGCGCTGCTCGAGCAGTGCGCGCGGCTCGCGCATGATTGCCTGCAGGCGCGTGTGCGCCCGGATGTGCCATCGTCGCTGGTAGCGCGGTGCGAGCACCTTGAAGCCCGCATGGCTCCACCAGTTCGGAAAGTCGCCGGGACGCCAGCGCGCCCGGATGGAGAAGCGGATCTCCCCGCTCTGGTGCTCCTTCGTAAGGATGAACCACTCGGCGCCACGCTCGATGTGCCCGCTCAGCGTGTCGTACCGGAAGGCGTACTCCGTGGCGCCGTCGGCAGTCTCCGTCCTGACAGCAGTCACGACTGTGCCATTCAGGTAATGCAACCCGAGCACCTTCACCTCGAGCAGCATGCGTCGGCCCAGGAGCGGTGCCTCCGGGTCGAAATGCGCGGTCACGATGGACGGATCGGAGAACTTGAAGGAACGCATTGCGAGCCAGCCGCGCTGGAAGGCGCCGTCGCTGACCGGCGGACCGGGCCGCTCGGTGGCGAGCAGCGCGTCGGAGCGGTAGCTGTTCCAGCCGTGCTCCGCACTCATCATGTCGTCGTCCTCGACGAAATTGCGCTCCAGCCGGTCCAGCGCTCGCAGGCGCACGACGAGTTCCGCATCACTCCAGCCACGGCCTACGCGATACTCGCCCATCAGTCGCCGCGCGCCAGGTACGTCGGCTCGTGCAGCCCGGCCCACGAGTCCGCATCCTCCAGCTCCACCTCCTCGACGGTCGCGTTGATCTCGCCTTCGATCGTGCAGCCGAGCGCGGCCGCCAGGCGGTTGATGAAGTCCGTCCATGTGCTCGTCTGCATGGCCTCGCCGATTGCCAGGTACTCCGCGAAATGGATGGTCGAGCTGGCACGTGCCCGGCTGCGGATGTGGAACACGACGCGCCGCTCCGTGTTGCGGTACGAGCCGAACGTGATGCGTCCCGCTTCCGGGTGTCCGACCATGGTGTGCAGCGTCACGCTGTTGGCATCGCGGTGCCCCACCCGCACGTCGCAGCGGCCCGCGCCCCGGATGTCGATGCGCATTCCTTCACCGACCGACAGCGGGACCTTCTCGTCGTCGCGCTCGAAACGCACGATCGCGGGGGGTGGGAACGAGCAGAACTCCAAGGCCACCCGCTCCATCACCTCCGACGGCGTGTGATCGCAGTCACCAAGGACCGCCCAGTAATCACGCTGCAGCAGCGGCCCCTTCCCTCCCGAGGCCGGGTTCGGCTGCGGGGGTGCACTGGTCTCTTCTCCCATACTCGCATGCTCCTGAGCCGGTCATGCCTGCAGGCAGGTGCAAGAGGAACGCCGTTTCGACACGGCGACTGGCACCTGAATTGCCCCGCTGTCCAGCGAGCATCTCGGGGGACACGGACATGAGCGACATCGAGACGAACCCTGCCGCACGCTTCTCCGGGGACAGCTACCCCAAGGCGCGGGTGCTGCGCAGCGACCACTCGGAGGGTGAGATCACCCGCCTCATCGAGCAGCAGACCGCAAAACTGCCGTCGGCGGTCTTTCTCGTTGCAGCGGCCGCAGCCGGCGTCGCGGCCGTGATCCTGGAGCTGAAAGGACGCGAGCGCCTCGGCACCATCGTCGGGATGTGGGTGCCGACCCTGATGGTCGCGGGCGTCTACAACAAGCTGATCAAGACCGTGGGCACGCGCTGACTCAGAACAGCGAAGCCAGCATCCTGATCCCCGCCACGACCAGCGCGATCACACCCAGCAGGATCAGCACGACGATCGCGATCGCGGCGACCAACCAGCCCGTGCTCGACCTTCTTGCCTGCTCGGGCTCCCCGATCGCACGGTCCAGCAGCTCCGTATTCCGCAGGTTCGCCTTGAACGCGAAGTCGGCGATGTCGCCGAGAAGCGGCACCGTTCCGAAGAGCACGTCGACTCCGATGTTCGCTGCCATGCGCGCGAGTACCGGCCCGGAAACACCCGCTCGCCAGGCCAGGAACAGGATGTAAAGCGACAGTACGCCGCCGGCGGCGTCGCCAACCCCGGGTACCAGCCCGAGCAGACCATCCAGTCCGACGCCGATGCGGGTCCCTGGCACCTGCACCGCCCGGTCCAGCAGACGGGCCAGGCTGCGGGCACGCTGAGCGTGGCGGCTGCTGACCGGTGTAGAGGCTGCGCGCGTGGTCTCGACCATGAGATCCCGCATAGCAAGGGGTATTCCCGCATCATTCGCGTGCAACCGTGAGATGACGCCGGGAGTCCAAGAAATGTGACGCTTTTCGGGTGGGCGATTCGTCCCGTCGGTGAATCCTCCCGCCCCGTGCGGCAGTATCAGGGTCGACAGGCCGGACGGGCTGGCCTGTGCCCTGCACTCCCCGCAGGCTATGGACGTGAAAGCAGAACTGCAGCGCCGACTCAGGGCCCTTCGTGGCCGCTTCGAGCCGGTGCTCGACCGAGTCGAGCCGTTCGCGCGGCGTGTGCACTGGCCGTTCAGCGCTCACCAGACCCTTGGCCTGGGCGTGGCGTCGCTGGTGCTCGCGCTGCTCCTGTGGCAGAACTGTGGCCTGACGGGCTGTCCGGACGTGCGCCGGCTCACGGCGTATCAGCCGAACGGTGCCCCGGTGCTGCTGGACCGCAACGGCGAACACTTCGCTGACCTGACGCCGTTCGAGCGGGTGGTGGTCGAGCTGGAATCACTGCCGCCGCACGTGCCGCAGGCGTTCCTCGCCGTCGAAGACCAGCGTTTCTTCCGCCATGACGGCGTCGACTGGGTGCGCGTGATCGGTGCAACGCTCGCGAACCTGCGCGCGCGCGACGTGACGCAGGGCTCGAGCACGATCTCGATGCAGCTCGCGCGCAACGTCTTCCCCACGGTCGTGCCCGGACAGGAGCGGACGCTTCGCCGCAAGCTGCTCGAGGTGAGGATCGCGCAGGAGATCGAGCAGACATACGGCAAGGACGAGATCCTGGAGCTGTACCTCAACCACATCTACTTCGGTGGCGGCGCGTACGGCATCGAGGCCGCCGCGCAACGGTGGTTCGACATTCCCGCGAGCGAGCTGACCGTCGCACAGGCCGCCCTGCTTGCGGCGCTGCCGAAGGCGCCGTCGCACTACGATCCGCGGTTCCATCCGGAAGCGGCGAAGGCGCGCCGCGACCTGGTGCTTTCGCTGATGGAGCAGCAGCAGCGCATCGATCCCGAGACTGCCGGGGCGGCGCGTGACACCGAGATCCGGGTCGTCGCGGACGCACGACCCGAGGACGAAGACCCGCTGGGCTCGTGGTTCGTCGACGTCATCCGCTCGACGCTGGAGGAGCGCTTTGGTGACGACCTCTACGGCGGGCGGCTGCGGATCCACACAACCATGGACGTCCGGGCCCAGCGCGCGGCGGAGGAGGAGCTGCGGGAGCAGATCGCGCGGCTGAGCGGCCGCGTTCGGGAGGGCGAAGGCCCGTTGCAGGGCGCCGTGGTGCTGCTGGACGCGCGAACCGGCGACGTTCTGGCGCTGGTCGGTGGCCGCGACCATGACGTGTCGCGCTACAACCGCGCGATGCGCGGATTCCGGCAGGTGGGCAGCGCGTTCAAGCCGTTCGTCTATGCGGCCGCGATCGAGGACGGGTTTCCGCCCAGCCAGCTGATCGAGGATACGCCGCTCAGGATGGAGCTTTCGCGCAACGACGTCTGGGAGCCGCGCAACTACGACGGGCGCTTCGAGGGGGTCGTAACGATGCGCGAGGCACTCGTCCGCTCGCGCAACGTGCCGACGGTTCGGCTTGCATCGGCGGTCGGTACCGAGCACGTCGCGCAGGTCGCGAAGAGCACGGGCATCACGAGCCGCATCCCGACGGAGCCGTCGATGGCGCTCGGCACCGCGTCGATGAGCCCGCTGGAGCTGGCGATCGCGTACACGCCGTTCGCAAC
>DASTYK010000192.1 GCA_035764935.1 Longimicrobiales bacterium
CTGCACGTCACCGACATCGCGGGGAACTGCCAGGCGCAGGGGCCGAACCCCCGGCTGATCACGCTGGACGCGGCGCGCACGCCGGTGAGCCTGCCGTTCGACGTCGTATGCAGCGCAGCGCGCGCGGACACGCTGACCGGCGTGATCAACGCCACGGCATGGCCTGCATCCGCGGCAACACTGCGCACGGCAAACGGGACGACGCTCTCCGTCAACGGGCCGAAGACCGCCGAGCTCGCGCGGCTCACCGGCATCCCCGTGCGTGTTTGGGGTCGCGCCAGCGCGACCGGCATCAACGTCCATGGCTACGACCTGCCGTCGCAGGTAGGCGCGGACCGCCGGCTCGGCATCGTGCTGCAGCGGGCAGATGGACTCTGGCTGCTCGGTGCGGAAGCCATCCGGCTCGTGAACCCGCCGCCCGGCCTGGCCGCGGAGTCCGGCAAGCTGATCTGGGTACTGGCACAGGAGGTCGCAGGCGGAATGCAGGTGAGCGTGTACGGCGTGATCCGGGAGGGCTGACATGCGAGCCATGAGATTCTTTGCGGTTACACCTCGCGCACAGACGCTACCCGGTGCGCGATGCATGCGACGTCTCTGCGCTGCGTGCGTCGTATTCGCCTGCTCCTCGCCGACCGACGCGCCACCCTCCAACGCACCGGCCTCGGTCAGCATCGCACCGGCCACTGCACTGCTCGTCTCCGTGAGTGACACCGTCCAGCTCGACGCGGTCGTACGCAACCGCCGCTCCGAGCCGGTCACCGCGAGCGTGACGTGGAGCGCGTCGCCACAGGCGATCGTCTCCGTGGACGCGGACGGCACCGTGATCGCACTCGGCAACGGCACTGCCACCGTGCGCGCGGCTGCGGGAAGCGTGAGCGGTACGATGACCGTCAGGGTCGAGCAGGCGGTCGACTCGGTGGAGATCGCCGGCGACGAGCAGGGTGGAGGAGTTGCCGCCGCACTCGACTCCATGGTTGTCGTGGTACTGCGCGACGCGCGCGGCCACCCCGTCGTGGGCGCACCAGCATCGTTCACCGTCGTGTCCGGCGGCGGAACCGTAGATCCCGCAACGACGCAGACGGATGCGAGCGGCACCGCCTCCGCCACGTGGACGCTCGGGGAGATGGGGCCGCAGGAACTCGACGTGCAGGCAGGCTTCAATGACGAAGCGTCGCACCGGTTCACTGCGAGCGCGCTGCCACTCGAGCCGGCGAGCATGGCCGTCCTGAATGGCGACGGGCAGAGCGAGCTGGTTGGAATGGCCCTGCCGCAGCCGCTGCAGGTACTGGTGCTCGATGCGGAAGGCAACGTGGTGCCCGACGTGCTCGTCGTCTTTTCGGTGGACGGCGATGCCGCGCTGGACGCTGCGGAGGTCTACACCAACCTGGACGGCGTCGCTGCCGTGCACGTGACGCTCGGCTCCGCGCCGGGCACGTACGCCGTGCACGCCACCGTACCGGACTCGCTGGTCCGCTCGGGCGAGCCGCTCGACGGTTCACCGGTAATCATGACGGCCGACGCCGTGACATTCTCGCTCGACGCGCCATCTGCGCTGGTTGCCATGGATACGGTCACGATCACGGGGACGGGCTTCCATCCGACGCTGGAATCGAATGTCGTCCACGTCGGCGGTGCGGCTGCGACCATCATCGATGGCACGCAATCGGCGCTCACGATCGAGGTGCCGACTCTCGGCTGCACGCCGCAGCGTGTCGTCGAGGTCGAGGTCTTACGCGCGGGCGGGCAGGGTGTGCAGAGCGTGACGTGGACGCCGGCGGGTGCGCTCGATCTCGACGTCGGCGAGCGTCGCATACTGACGGATGCAGACGAGCAGTGCCTGCAGTTCCTGCCCGGCGCCGACGATGAGTACCTGGTCGGGCTCTCGACGACCGCCCAGCTCGACGCCCGCTCCACGTTCTCGATGGTGGGGGTCGATGCAAACGGACCATTCGGCGACGCGATGACGGCGAACGACTGGACCTCGCGCCGTGCCGGTATCGTTAATACCAGCGCGTCGAGCCGAGCGGTGAGCAGCGATCCCGAGCTGCGGCTGCGAGCGTACGAGGAGACACTGGTGAGGGGGTTGCACGGATCGGCCGGCTCGACGCGCCGCTCGGAGCCTGGGCCCTCCGTGCCGGCCAGCGCGCCGCCCGTCGTGGGTCAGGACCTCCAGCTGCGCGTGCCGGACCTGCGCGCAGATCCGTGCGTCGATTTCCTTCCGGTCACTGCGCGGGTCTTCTCGGTCGGTGCGCGCCTGGTCCTCGCGAGTGCCGCACCGCTGCCCGACCCGGCGACACCTGCCTACGCCGCACTGGTCGCGGCCGCGAATGCGCTGCACGTCGCGTACGGGGACGCCGGCGTGGACATGATCGCGAACTTCCTCTCAGCTGGTGGCTGGGACCCGGAGACGCGCGTGACCGTCGTGCTCACGCCCAACGTGGCGCTGATGGAATTGCCCGCGTTCGCGTCCGTGGTCGACCAGCTGCCCCGTTCCAGCTGCGCGTCGAGCAACGAGGGGTTCTACGTCTATGTTGCCGTGCCGGACGCGCCGAGCGCCGCCGAGCTGATGGCCATGCTCGAGGACGTCCCACCGGAAGCAACGCATCACATCGCGCACATCGTGCAGTGGGCGCAGCGGCTCGCCCGGGGTGGCGGACTGCTGCCCCTGTGGATCGCCGAGGGACAGGCCGAGCTGCTGGTCGAGCATGTCGGCCTCCGTCTGGCGGGTTTCGGCTCGCAGCAGGAGCTCGGCGCCGCGGTGCTCGGCACGCCCGGCCTGAGCGACTGGATACAGGATCGCTTCGACCAGCTCGCCCGCTTCACTGGCTGGGATGGCGCCGCTGGCAAGACAGACGGCGCGCCCGAAGGATGCTCGCTGTTCGGCTTCGCCTCGCCCGATTCACCGTGCGATCCCTCCGCCGCACCGGGCGCCGCGTGGTCGTTCCTCCGCTACGTGAGCGACCGCTTCGGCGTCGCGCAGCCGGGGGGCCAGTCGGCGCTGCACAGCGCCATCCTCACAATGGATCCGACCGCCGACCTGCTCGCCCAGCTCGAGGCTCTGCTCGGTATCGAGGTCCCCGAGCTGATCGTCGACTGGGCAGCGACGCTCTACACGGACGGACGCCTGGCGACTGCTTCGGCACCCTCGCTCCAGCTGACAAGCTGGCGGCTCGACGAGTTGCTGCCCGACGACCCAAGACAGCTCACGCCGGAGCAGCTCGACTTCGCGGGCTTCACTCGCAGCGGCATGATCGTGGGCGGCGGAACCGCGTACTCGCTCATCACGTCGACCGGCAGCCATGGCTCACTGGCGGTTTCCGTCGGCGATGGCGCCGGCGGCGCAATTGCGGATGCCCTGCGGCCGCGGGTGTGGGTGGTGCGGATGCGGTGAGGATCGCGTGCATGCGAATCGGAGCCTGTGAGCGGAACCACAGCGGGCCGGCGCGAACGATCATGCAATGTGCCGCGATCGCTCCGCGCCAGCCGATGGGCGGTCAGGGTGTCGATCAAGTGGATGATGCCGTTGGACGCCAGGACGTCCGTCGGCACGATGCGCGCATCACCGATGAAGGCACCGTCGCAGGCCACGCCCGCAGGTGAGCGTCACGCGCATGAGCTCGGGGGTGTAACCGTGCTCGCTGACATCGGCGCGCTGCGTCAGCGCTTGAATGCCGGAGCGCCGGCATCCTGACCGCCGCGACCCCGGCACGCGCTGGTGTTCAGCCGCGACGGCGCTCCAGCAGCAGTGTCGTCACGGTGCCGATCACCAGCAGACGCTCGTCCTCGGGGGAAAGTTTCGCCGGCAGCCGCTCGATCCGGAACATGCTTTCCATGAAGGCGGGCTGCTTCTTCGCGCGCACCGCCGGTCCGCTGCCATTCGCGGAGAGCACGTAGCTCGGGTGAAAGACGTAGCCGCTGAGCGCACCCAGGATCGGGATCTGCTCGAAGAAGTTGTTCGCCACCTTGGACCACGGGTTCTCCTCCGTGGCCGTGAACACCACGCGATCGCCGTCCACGATGTCGTAGTGCGAGCGCCAGAGCGACTTCATGCCCTTCTGCCGGACCGCGCCGATGTAGTTGCCCTCGGCATCGGTGATCGTGTAGTTCGCCGAGAAGTCGATCACGCGATCCGCATTGATGTGGTACAGCGGCCGCGTCTGCGCCTGGTCCGCAAAGACGGTGATCGCTTCCTTCAGCTTGAAGGCCTTCTGCTTCACGTACATCATCAGCTGATCGCTCGAGTCGTGAACGGCCAGCTGCTGATGGATCGCGAGAATCTTGAAACGCAACGTCAGGGGATAGCTCACACGCAGCTCCACGTGTTGTAGGAAGGGGCGACCCTCGTCGGCCGCGCAGGAATGCTTCCCCACCGGGCTGCGGCTGTCAAGAAGCTCGTAGCGGCACGCCAGGGCAGGACGGGTGCGACTCACCTCAGCGACTCGCCGCCTCCCGCGCCCGGAAGCGCCGCACCTTGGCCACGTTGCCGCAGTCCGCCATGTCGCACCACCTGCGACGCCGGCCGCGGCTCTCGTCCAGGAACATCCAGCCGCAGTTGTCGCCCGGGCACTGCCCGATGCGATCGAGGTCCGTGCTGCCCAGGAGCTCCGCCGCGTCGAGAGCGACCGGCCAGAGCATCCGGTCCAGCGCAGCGTGGTCATCGTCCCACGAAAGCCGGAGCGGCAACGGCCCGCCCAGCCGCTGGTGGAGGCGCGCAACGCGCAGCTCGTCGTCGAGCACGGCGATGTCTGCAAGGTCCGGCTTCCAACCCTCCAGCGACGCACGCAGCAGGCGGTACGTCGCCTGGCGCAGCTTCAGTGCGCGGGCCAGCACCGCGGACGCGCGCGGCGGACGCTCGGCCGCGGCGGCGCCGAGCCGGCGCATGTCGGGTCGACGGAGGACTTCCACGAAGACCGCCCATTCGAGCAGCGCGCCGTACGACGTCAGCCATTCGCGCTCCGGCCGGTCCATC
>DASTYK010000193.1 GCA_035764935.1 Longimicrobiales bacterium
CGATGCGCACGGGTTCGTAGCGCGGGACGAAGACGGTTGCTTCGCAGGCGAGGCCGTCATGGGCGTGGCGAAAATGGGTGTAGCCGAAGCCGTGGTGCACGTCGTAGCGGGTGGGCGCGGGCCGCGGCCCCGGAGCGAGTGAGTGGCTCTGGCCGCTGTCCTCGTCACGTACCCAGAACGCTTCGCCGTGGGGATCCGAGACGGGATCGTTGGACCAGGGTGTCAGCCGGTTCTCGCGGCTGTTGGCGGCCCACGTGTGGATGCTGCCACGCTCCGAGACGATGCAGCCGGCGTGTTCGTTGGCAATCACGTTGACCCATGGCAACGGCGGCAGGTGCACGCCTTCGGCGCCGCACGGAACGCGGATCACGTACTCGTCACCGGACGCAGAAAAGCCGCCGTGCCCGTTGAACATGTCGAGATCATCGGCGGCGGGTGGCTGGATCCCGGCGGGCTGTGCGTGCCCGCCAGGCAGCGAAGGCGACGGTTGCGCGGAAACGCCGTCGGCCTTCCACGGTTCCTCGAACGCGACGTTGCGCAGCCAGCGCTCGGGCAGGCCGAGCACGTCCTGTGCGTCGTCACCGCGGGCGGCCGGAGCGGCAATCACCTCGTCGGCGTCCACAGGCGATGCGACACTGTCGAGCAGGCGCTCCAGCGTGGAGGCGTCACCGGCCGCGCAATAGACGGCGTGCACCGAACGCTCCTCGCCGGCGGGCACATCCACGCTGCAGCGGAGAGCGAATACCGGATCGAGCACGCTGCCCGTGCTGCCGCCCAGCGGTTCCCGGCTGCGCAGCGCGATCGGGTCCGCAGCGGTGCGACCGCGACCGATGAAGCGGACGCGATCGGTTTCGTGCTCAACGGCTGCATCGTCACCCGCAAGCAGGCGGTGCGCAAACCAGAGCGGGCGGTCGCCCGGGCTACGGAGGCGTCGCCACGCAACCAGCGCGCGGCGCTCCGCGTCGAACGACGTCTGCACGAAGAGTCGCGAGAACGCGGGATGCGCCGCGTCGGCCGCGGGCGTGTTCAGCACGACGGCGGCGCAGGTCGTCACTTCGAGGCGGCGCGGTCGGTCCGTCGTGTTGCGGATCGTGAGCCTGCGCACCTCGACGTCGCAATCGACCGCAACCGCGACCTCGAGCCGGAGCTCGATGCCGGAATGCCTGCACTCCCAGGCTGCAACGGCGCCGTCCAGTGCAGCCCGGTACGAACCGCCTGCCATGCGCGCGGGCCTCGGTGTCGGGCACCACCACTCGCCGCTGTCGAGATCGCGCACATAGAGGAACGCGCCGTCACCGTCGCGCACGGGGTCGGCTTCCCAGCGCGTCAGCGCATAGCCCCGGTGTGCGGCCATGCCGCCGCCGCGCTCGGTGAGCAGCACCGCGTAGCTGCCGTTCGACAGAACACGCGCCGGGACCCGCGAGCGAGGCGGCGCATCGGATGACTTCAGTGATTCCATGTCAGTAGTGCAGCACGAGACGGCGCGGCAATGACTCGAGCACGATCTCCGTGCCCGACGCTTCGCGTGCCATCCCGTCTGTCGTCAGTGAACGAACGGGCCGGTCGAGCGGGGATCGCACGACGAAGCCACCGGGCGGCGTCGCCAGGGACGAGCCCTCGAAATCAATTGTTACGGTGTCGCCGCGCCGCTCCATGCGGTACCCGACGACACCGAACGGGGTGTGCAGCCCCCGCACCTCGACAGGGCCGGAGGCGAGCCAGTCGGGCAGAACACCGGCGCCGAATACGAGCTCGTCACTCGCCTCGTCGTGGTAGACGAAGATGTCGGTTGCGGAGCGGATGAAGTCGGAGCCGACCCACCCGTGCGGCATGTCGCCGAGGAAGCGCGGCTCGCGCGCATCGCTGGTTACGACCTCCGCCCAGTGGTTCCAGCCGCGCGGGCGGATGTGCTCCATGAACCAGGCGAGTGCCTGCTGTGCGCGCTCGCGCTGGCCGAGCCGGACGAACGTGCCCACGGTCCGCAGTTCGTAGGGCGTGTACGCATCCCACGGCTCTGCGCCGGTCGCGCGCGCCTGGAAGTTCGACCAGTAGCGATCGAACGTGCGGTACAGCGCACGCTGCGGCAGGACGTCCGTCGCACCGGCCGGCGTGATGCCGACCGTCGTCGACGTGGCATCGAAGTCGCCCAGCTCGGCGGCGCCGGGCAGGTAGTCGATGTCGTGGATCTCCATTGCGCGCTCGAGTGACGCGACCAGGTCGCGCTCGAACGCATCACGGAACTGCGCCCAGCGTGCTGCCAGCTCGTTGCGTCCGAGCTGTTCCGCCACGTAGACCGCGTCCCTGAAGCCCTTCAGTGCGAAGAAGTCGTCCCAGTACGAGTGCATCGGCTTGGCCGAGTAGCCCTCGTGGCTGATGGACTGCGGCATCAGCCCGTAGAACACGGCGCTGTCGGCCGTCTCGTACACCGGCGTCATGCGGCTGTGACGCAGCGAGTCCATGTATGCGACGGCGGCCTCGACATGCGGCAGCATGCGCGCAAGGAATGCGTCGTCGCCGGTGAAACGGTGGTACTCGGCCACCAGGTAGATGAGCTGGCCGTGGCTGTCGTTCTCGGGCACCGCGCCGGCGCCGCTCTGGTCGACGCAACACGGCACCTTGCCGTCGTCGTACTGGTACGGCGCGTACCATTCGGCGAACTCACGCACGACGTCCTCGTCGCCCAGGCGCAGCAGCGCCGCCGACGTCATGGAGCCGTCGCGGATCCAGGAGCGCTGGTAGGAACGCGAGCCGGGCTGGATCGCGGGGCCGTCGCGATTGATCAGCACGTACGCGTGGATGCTCTTCAGCAGGTTGCCGAGCTGCGGCGCATCTGATGGGAGCGTGATGTCGTAGCCGGCGAGTTTTTCGCGCCAGCGCTCGGTGGTGCGGGCGAGACTCTGCTCGCCGGCCTCCGCTGCCTGCTGGGCGCCTCTGGCTCCGGTCTGTTCATCGCTGAGACGCGGAGGGCGCGGAGATGGAAGCACGGAGGCTTGCTCGCCGCCGCGGAGTTCACCCACGGTATGGAACGGGACTGCGATGTAAATATCCTCTGCCGCGCCGGGCTGCAATCGAAGATCATACTGCAGGGCGGCGGATGCTGCGGCGAAGCCGTCGAGCGCGGTCAGTGCTGCCGGTGTGAAGGACGCGGGGTTCGGCGTGCGGCCGTCCGTGATGGCCCTGTCGGGCGGCACCGTGCCGTTCCGCATCCAGTGCAGAGCCCCGCCGGCGTCGAAGGTCGCGGCGCCGAAGGAGTCCGGCGGCGTGACGGGGACGACGAGGTGCTCATCGTTGATCACGACGTCTTCATCACTCATCTCGATCGTGCGCACGACCGCGGAGCCGCCCGGGTTGTTCAGGAACTGCCAGGTCGGATTGACCTGAAAGGGACGGAGCGCGACGAAGAGGCGAGTGCTCTGCGGCGCGGCCGTCGTGTTCTGCACGCGGTAGCGGACCCAGAGCGTGGATGCGCCGGGCTCGCCATCGGCCCATGACGTGGTCGTGAGCACGAGATCGCCGTGATCGCGGCGCACGGACGGGATCGGCAGGGCGTCGTCTTCGAGCGACTGCTCGATCGAGCGTGCATCCGCCCAGCCGAGCAGCCGCTCGTCGTGGAACAGGAACGGCTCGAGCGAGAAGCTGCCGACGTCGGGCTCGACGGCGCCGTCCTCGGAGATCAGCGCTTCCTTCTGATCCCCGTCCACGCCCACGATCGTCCAGTACATCTGCTCGCGCAGGAAGTAGCGCGGGTAGAGGCCGGGCGACGCCGCTGCAGCGACGGACTCGAACAGGTTGTTGCGGCTCGTGCCCCACTCGATCGGCTGCACGTCGAGCGAGCGGATGGCGTAGCCGCTGGCGTCCGCGCCACGGGTCATGCGCAGTCGCAGAAAGCGCGACTCGGTTTCCGGCAGCAGCAGCGCGTCGCGCGCTCCGCCGCCGCTGCGGACGCGCCGCACCGTCTGCCAGCTCCTGCCGTCGGCGGACGTCTCGACGTCGTAGTCGTACGCCCGCTGGTCGTCGACCCAGTGCACGAGGATGCCGCCGCACTCGCGCATGCGACCAAAGTCGAGGCGCAGCTCCTGGTCACCGCCGCGCCCGCTGCGCCAGGCACTCGCGCTGTCGGCATCGAGGACTGCGTCGGGGCTGGTGCCACGCGCCGTCGTGCTCGCGGTCACGGAAGGCGTGAGATCGTAGGGCAGCACGGGATCGAGCGGTGTGAGGGTGAAGTCGTCGATCCACACCGTGCCGGCACCGCCCGGCCCTGCAGTGATGGCGAGCTCGATCGCCGCCACGTCACGGATCTCGCCGCCGCCCGCCGGTCCCCATGCGAAGGTGACGTGACGCCTGCGGAAGGAGACCCTGCGCCAGTCCCCTGCGAACTGGAAGCGCGGGCGGTTCACCCACCACACGTTGTCGCCGCTCTCGTCGATCAGCTTGAACTCGAGCGTGTTGTCGGGCGCGTCCGCCCTGAGCCAGAAGCTCAACTCGTAGTTCTCCGGCAGCCTGACCGGCAGGTCTCGCCGCAGTGCAGCCCAGCCGCCGCTGCCCTGGAAGTCGAAGTCGATACGCAGTGCGCTGCCGCCCTGCCGGCCGGCGTCCTGCGACAGGTCGAGGCGCACGCCACTTGCGGGAGCGGGCTGCCACGCCTCGATGGTCTCGAAGTCATCGAGCACACGCGTGTCGGCCGCGCGCTCATCCTGCGCGGACGTACCGGTGCCGGCGCCTGCCGAAGCACAGCCCCACGCCAGCAGCGGCAGAAGCACGAGTCCGACCGATGCGGTCTTCACCATCATCCCTTCACGCTTCCGAGGGTGATCCCCTCCACGTAGTAACGCTGCAGCACGAGGAACACGAGCATGACGGGCAGCACGGTGAGCACCGCACCGGCCATCATCAGCTCCGTGTCCTGCACGCGCTCGCCCGACAGGTTGGCAAGCGCGACCGGCAGCGTGAACATCGAATCGTCGCTCAGCACGATGAGCGGCCACATGAAGTCGTTCCACGTCGACAGGAACGTCCAGATCGCGAGCGTCGCCAGGATCGGGCGGATCACCGGCAGCACGATCGAGAGGTAGATGCGCAGCTCGCCGGCGCCGTCGACGCGCGCGGCGTCCAGCAGGTCGTCGGGAATCGAGAACGCGTACTGCCGGACGAGGAAGATTCCGAAGATGCTCGCCATGCTGGGGATGATCACGCCCCAGTACGTGTTGATCAGTCCCATTTCCCGCATGAGCAGGAAGAGCGGCAGCATCGAGACCTGGACGGGGATGACCAGCCCCATCGACAGCAGGCGGAACACGCGGTCGCGGCCGCGAAAGCACAGCTTCGCGAACGCATACCCGGCCATGGAGTTGATCAGCAGCGAGATCGTCGTGACGACCGTGGCGATGAACGTGCTGTTGAGGAGGTAGCGCCCGAGGTTCAGCCGGGTGAACAGCGCGCGGTAGTGCTCGAATGTCACGGTCTCGGGAAACAGGCGCGGCGGATACGAGTTCGCGGCGCCGGCCGGCATCAGCGACGCCGACACCATCCACACCATGGGCAGCAGCGCGATCACAGCGCCGAGCAGCAGCAGCACGTAGAGCAGCAGGCGCTGCGCGAGCGGCGTCCTCATGCCTGTTCCTTCTGCAGCCGGAACTGCACCAGTGTCCAGGCGAGAATGATCAGGAAGAGCACGAACGCGACGGCGGCCGCGGTGCCCAGCCGCCACCAGCGGAAGCCCTCCTCGTACATCAGCAGCACGAGGCTGGTCGTCGCGCGCAGCGGACCGCCGGCCGTCATCACGTAGGGCTCGGAGAAGAGCTGGAAGTAGCCGATCATCGTGATCACGCCGACGAACAGGAACGTCGGCGCCAGCTGCGGCAGCGTGACGTGACGGAAGCGCTGCAGCGGCCCCGCGCCATCCAGCTCCGCGGCCTCGTACAGCTCGGCGGGGATCGTCTGCAGCCCCGCGATGAAGATCAGCATGTGATAGCCGAAGTTCTTCCATACGGCCATCAGGATGATCGCGGGCATCGCCCAGCGCGGGTTGCCCAGCCAGTCGATCGGGCCGATGCCGACCCAGCCGAGCATGTAGTTGAGCAGCCCGTACTGCGGGTGGTACAGGTAGCGCCACACGATCGCCACCGCGACCAGCGTCGTCACGAAGGGTACGAAGTAGATCGTGCGGAACAGCCCCCTGAATCGCACCAGCCGCGCATTCACGAGCAGTGCTGCGGCGAGTGAGACCGCCACCGTGAGCGGCCCGCCAACCAGCGCGAAGTAGAACGTGTTCCGGACGGCGGTCCAGAAGACCGGGTTCTCGAAGAGTGCCAGGTAGTTGCCGAAGCCGACGAAGCGCGCGTTGTCGAGCGACGCGATCGCGTAGATGTCGAAGTCGGTGAGGCTGAGCAGCAGCGACCCGGCGACCGGCAGGAAGTAGAACCCGCCGATCAGTGCGAGCGCCGGCAGCACGAACCACCAGCCCGCACGCTGGCTCATCGCCGGCGCAGTCACGGTGCCCCCGCTCCGCGCGGCGACGCGACCTCTTCCTGCTGCCGCGCCAGCATCCAGCGCCGCTTCTCCAGGATGCGGCCGGTCGTGCGATCCAGCTCACGCAGCACCGTTCCCGCCGGCGTGCCACCGCGGATCGCCATTTCCGCGTGCTGCAGCACCGCCGTCATGATCGATTCGATCTCGGGCACCGCCGGCAGTGGCTTCACGCGCTGGAGCTGCTCCCAGAACGCGCGCGCGTGCTCGTCGTTCATCAGGTCCGTCTGCTGCCACGTCTCCATGCGCGCGGGCAGGCTGCCCGTCAGCTCGTAGAAGCGACGCTGCTGCTCGGGCCGCGACAGGAACTCGATCAGCTTCCACGCCGCCTGCTTGTGCTCCGAGCCGCTGAACATCACGAGACTCGAACCGCCGGCATGGGAGTAACCGCTCGCCGCACCCGTGGGCCCCGGCATCGGTGCGGTCGCCCACGTGTCCTGGTTCTCCGGTGACAGCCGTCGCTTGAACTCGCCCATCTGCCACGGGCCCGTGATCCACATCGCGAAGAACCCGCGCTCGAACTCCTGGTGCGGATTGGCGACGTCGAACTGCCCCATGGTCGGGGCGAGGTCCCGCTGGAAGAGCGACAGGTAGAAGTCGAATGCCTCGCGGAACGCGGGCTCGCTGAACGCGCCGCGCGCGTCCGTCGTGATCAGCTGCGCTCCGTTCTGCAGCCCCAGGATCACCGGCTGCGCCCACTCGTTGGTCGGCAGGAAGATCGGGTACCGGTCCGGACCGACGACCCGCTTCACGGCCTTCATCGCCTCTACCCAGCCGGCCCAGCTCTGCGGCAGCGAGTCATAACCCGCGGCGGCGAGGATGTCGGAGCGGTAGAAGACCAGCCGCGTGTCGACGTACCAGGGCACGCCCCACGTCGTGTCGTTGATCTCGTTGGTCGCCCAGATCCCCTCGAAGTACGACGACGGCCGGACCGTTTCCGATGCCGCGATCCAGTCATCGAGCGGCTCCAGTGCACCGATCGCGGAAAACTCCGCGATCCACGTGTTGCCGAGCTGCGCGACGTCCGGCGTCGCATTGCCGACATGTGCTGTGAGCAGCTTCTCGTGCGCAGCGGTCCAGGGGATCTGCTGCACGCGCACGCGGATGTCCGGGTTCTCCGCCTCGAACTCCTCGATCAGCTCCGCGACGACCTCGCCTTCCCTGCCCATCCCCCAGAAGCGGATCTCCTGTGCACCACCGGCCGAGGCGTCGCCGCCGCACGCCGCGAACGCGAGTTGCAGCAGTGCCGGAAGCAGCGGCATGAACGCGCGGCCGGGACGTCGCATGCTACGCGTCCAGACGCGAAGGAGGATGACGTATCATGGGACGCGACTCACCTGGTCCAGCCAGCCACCCGTGAACCCCGCCCGCCTGAGTCCCTCGATGACGTAAGGACTGCGTCTCATGTGCTCCCAGATCAGACCCGAGCGGTAGTTCTCCGCCATGAGCAGGATCGGACCCTGGTCGATCCCGAGATAGTCGGTGTCGAACCAGCCGACGCCCGGCACGATGCGACCGTGGCCGAGCCGCAGACCGGGCTCCGTCAATGTCGGATTGAACGAGTCCAGAAAGCCGTACTCGCCCCAGAGATGCTCCCCCCACTGTTCGCGCATCGCTCGCAGCGTGGGGATCGTGACCTCGGGTGCGAACGGGATGGAACCGCCCGTCGCGGTGGGCACGAGCGTGCCGTCGTCGCGCGTCTCCGTGAACGACGTGCCGCGCGCCGAGTACGTCCAGAAGCGACGCTCCTCGCCGTCGATCACGAGCACCGTGTCGGCCGGTCCGTCCGCTGCGCTCAGTCCCCACGCATCCACGCCGTAGCCGCGCCAGCCCATCGGATTGTCGATCGCATACGCACGCTGCGCGAGCACTGCGCGCCGCGAGTTCTCGAACCAGTCGATGCCGTGCGCGCGCATCGTCGAATCCTGGATGCCGCGGAAGTCCACGAAGATGTGCGAGTACTGATGCCCGAACAACGGGGCGAAGCCGACGTGCTCGAAGCCGTAGTACTCACCCCAGCGCGCGCTGCTCATGTACGTGGGCCAGATCGCTTCGTCCACGGGGTGCGTCGGTGAGCCGAGGGCGAGGATCAGCAGGACCATCGCTTCGTCGTAGCCGTGCCAGTCCGACTCGATGTAGCCCGTCTCAGGGTGCCAGCCCATCGAGATACGGTTCGGGTCATCCACCATCCACGCCCAGTCCACGCGCTGATAGAGCGAGTCCGCCAGTGCGCGGATCTCGCGCTCGGCATCGCTCGCGCCGTCGAAGTACTGCTGCGCGAAGAGCACGCCGGCCATCAGCAGCGCCGTGTCGATCGTGGACAGCTCCACCTGCGCGAAGCGATGGCCCGTTTCCATGTCGAGAAAGTGGTAGAAGAGACCGCGGTGACCCGTGACGCCGGAGGGGGCGGCGCCCTGCGGCGCGCGCCAGAGGAAGCGCATCGTCGTCAGCACGCGGTCGGCTGCCTCCCCGCGCGTGATCCAGCCGCGCTCCGCCCCCACTGCATAGCCGGGGATCGCGAAGCCGATCGCGGCCACACTCGAGAACGACTCCGACGGCCAGCGGTCGGGTACGAGGCCGTTCGCAGGATTGGACACATCCCAGAAGAATCGGAAGGTCCGCTCCTGCAGCGTATCGAGGAATGCGACGTCCGCCGCCGACAGCGCGTCGCCCGGGGACGCATCGGGCGCGGTCGCTGGCGCGCAGGCGGCGACAGGCAGGAGCAGGCAGAGGAGGACCAGGGGCGAGCGTCGCATGCACCACCGTCCGGCAGGAATCGTGGCGCCGCGGCAGGATCGCGGCGAATGGAACCGTTTACAGTGTGGGCCGGACGGGTGGGGGTGTCAACGGTGTTGCGGTGGGCGTGCGGTCCGGCACAGGATGAAACTGGCACCCCCCATGCAGCACGTGTGCTCACCCTCTCGCGGAGCGGCCCCATGTCTTCCCACCCCTTGCGACGTGCAGCGCCGGGCGTGCTCGCCCTCACGCTGGTGCTCGGCTGCAGCCTGAACAAGTCCGGCAACGGGGCCGTTGCTGAGCGGGATGGGCAGCTCATTACTGCGGAGCAGATCCGCCTGTCGGGTGCTTCGACGGGGTGGGACGTGCTGCGGCGATTCGGCGAGCACCTGAGCATCACGGATCACGAGCGGGGTCCGGTGCGCGTTACGCGGCGGGGACGGGAGAGCATCTACATCCCGGAAGCGCCGATGCTGCTCGTGGACGGCGTGCGGGTCAGCAGCTTCCGGGTGCTGTCACAGCTGCCCGCGCGTGACATCGAGTCGATGCGGATCCTGACCGGCAGCGAGGGAGCGACCCGTTACGGAATCCATGCGGCGAGCGGAGTGATCATCGTCGAGACGTTCTACCAGGATCCAACGCGCGCGGCGGCCGACACCACGGCGGCGGCGGTCCGCGTGGGCCAGGCGCGACAGCCGCAGGACCGACGTTGAGCGTGCGGAAGCGGGTGTCGCAAGGCAATGCATCCGTCGTTCGAACGACACGGGCCCGGAGCGAATCGCTCCGGGCCCGTGTCTTCGTGATCCAGACGGGAACGGTCAGAAGTTCGGGTTGTTGTCGACCTCCTGACGCGGAATCGGCAGGCAGGTGACGTCCCCGAATTCAGCGCCGAACTGAGTGGCGTAGTAGGGGCTGCCAGCCGGCGGCACGTACGGTGTGCTGTCCGGGTTACGACGCCAGTCGCCCAGGTGCGTCCCGCGGAGGAAGAGGTCGCGGGCCTTCTGGTCGAGCAGCTGTACGAGCGTGCCGGTGTCGTCGACGAAGTCGATATCGTCGCCGCTCTCGGCGGTCGGATCGGTCCGCTCTGCGATAAGTGCGATCGCCGGCGCGGGATTGCCGGCCTTGAGCGCGGCCTCCGCGCTGAGATAGCGCGCCTCGAGGCCAGACGCGAGCATCAGGGAAGCGCCCCAGCCCGGATAGACGTCCTGGGCGTAGAAGTCGAAGTCGTTGCCCTGGCTCTTGACCGGTGCGCCGCTGTTGTCCAGCCACAGCTCGTAGGCGATGCGATCATCGTCGAGCTCACGGTAGTACGGCGGCACGACGAGGGCAGAGCGTGCGAGCGTGAAGCTCCACACGGTGTTGCCGAGGCGCCCGCGGTTGGACGGGTCGTCCATCTTCGGCACCTCGTACTCGAAGTCGGCGTCGACGTTGCCTGCAGCGGCGACGGCCTCGGGGTACTCGTCACGGAACAGGTGCGCACGGGCCTTGCCGACCCACGCCGCCTGCACCATGTCGTCGAGCCCCGCCGCGGTTCCGGCCGCGATGGCGGCGTCGAAATGAGCGACTGCGGCGCCCATCCCCTCGGCCGGTGTCATGGGCGCGCCGAGGTTGTGGAGACCGCTGCTGATGACGACCTGGCAGAAGTTCTCCGCCTCGAGCAGGATCGCCCACCCCGCGCCGAGGTGTGCCATGGTCGCAAGCTCGTTGTCGACGACGTCGTTCTCTTCCATGATCTCGAGCACACGCTCGTTGGTCGAGATGGCGAACGCGATCGGCTCGTAGACTTCGGTAGTCAGCGTGCCGTTCGTGTACTCGACGACGCGGCGCCCGATGTCGTTGCGGGTCGGGAAGGTGTCACCGACCCACGCCTCACCCGAGAACCACGCGCTGTAGACGATCAGGTCGTCGAGCGCGTCGAACACGTCCTGGAGCGCCGAGGCTGCGAACGTCGGCAGGAAGCGGACGGGATCGATCGTGCTCTCGTCGATAACCGTCGGGTCCGGTACGTCCAGGAAGTCGTCGCATGCGAGCGGCGTCGCGACCATCCCGAGGATGGCCGCCAGCCGGACGTAGCGGTTCTGATAAAAATTCATCATTTCCGTCCTCAGAAGGTCAGGTTGAGCTTGGCGACCCAGCGGCGCGGTGACGGCACCGTCAGGAAGTCCTCGCGCTGGAACGTGGCTGAGCCCGTGTTGCGCGTCGCCTGCGCGAGCACTTCGGGGTCGTGGCCGTCGTACTCGGTCCACAGCTTCAGGTTGCGCACGCCGAGCGTGAGCGACGCGTTGGTCGCGCGCAGCGCCGACGCCATGTTGTCGGGCAGCGTGACCGTGAGCGCGAGCTCGCGCAGGCGAACGAAGTCGCCATCCTGGATGTACGCGTCCTGGACCTGCGTGAACGGGATCGGATCACCGTCCTCGGTGAAGAACGGGCCGAAGCGGGCCGTCACCTCGTCGCGCGAGTATCCGGGTGTGTCATAGCGCTTGACGCCGAGCTCCGAGTTGCTGAACGAGCGGTCACGGAACTGCGCCGTGTTGTTGTAGATCTTGAAGTTCTGCTTCCAGTCGAGCTGACCGCTCAGCGCGAAGTTCTCGAAGACCGTGAGGGTCGTCGCGAACGCACCCTCGAAGTCGGGCAGCAGGTTGCCGAGCTCGACGCGCTCGTTCGTGACGATCGCGGTGTCATTCTGGATGCGCAGGATCTTGTAACCGTGGAAGACACCCAGCGGCAGACCCTCGTCGAAGCGGTTCTGCGTACCGAACGGCTCGACGATGCCGAGATCGATCAGCTCGTTGTGCAGCGTGCTCGCCGCGACATTGAAGTCCCAGCGGAAGTTCTGCACGTTGACCGGCGTGCCGCGCACTGCGACCTCCCAGCCCTTGTTCAGCACCTCGCCGATGTTGCGGAACGGGTTGCTGCTGTAGCCGGAGGACGGCGGCACCGGCACCGTGAGGATCAGGTCGGTCGTCGTCTTGTGGAAGTACGTGACGTCCAGTCCGAGCCGCTGATCCAGGAAGCCCGCCTCGAAGCCCGCCTCGAACTCGGTACCCTTCTCCGGCTTCAGCTCGAAGTTGCCGGGCCGGTCCGGCGTCACACCGCTGCCGGATTCACCGGGGATGATCGAGTAGGGTGCGGCGTTGAACGTCTCCAGCGATGCACCCGCGCTCGGCGCGCGACCGGTCGTGCCATACGCGAAGCGCAGCCGCAGCGACGGAACGATGTTCGCGATCGGATCCCAGAAGCTCTCGTCCGAGATCACGTACGAGACGCCCGCCTGCGGCAGGAAGAACGGGTCCGCCTCCTCACCGAACGAGGAGAACTGGTCGATGCGCGCGCCCAGCTGCAGGTAGAGCCGGTCCCAGAACGCGAGGTTCGCCTGGCCCAGGTAGCCGACCGACGTCGTCTTCTGCCAGTCCTGGTCCGCAGAGATCTGCACGGCATCGCCGATCACGCGGTTGTCGTTCGTCACGAAGTTCGTGCCGAAGCCGGCCACGTTGTCCAGCACTTCCGCGATGGCCTGGAAGCCGACCGAGAAGTCCGCCTTGAACTCGTCATTCGAGCCGAACAGCGTGCTGAACGTACCCAGGTAGTCGACCGTGTAGACGTCGAAGTTGACGCGCTCTTCCTCGAGGTCGCCCAGGTTGAGGTCGCCGGTATACCACTGGTCTTCGTTGCGGGGGAAGAACTGCGTGCCCTGCGTCCGCGAAACGTCCGCACCCAGCGTGAGGCGGTTCGTGAACCACTCCGCCGGCGTGTAGTTGGTCGTGATCGAGGGCGTGTAGCGCAGCGTCTCGAGCGAGCTCTCGATGTTCGTGATCGCGACGTGGTTCCGCGTGCCGATGTACCAGCCGCCCCACAGCGTGTCACCCGCCTGGCGCACACCGCGCGGGTTGCCGAGCAGACCGCCGCCCAGGAACCCGTAAATGTTGTTGTCGTTGATCGGGAACGTCGACTCCGTGTTGCTGATCGCCAGGCCCGCCTCGAAGCGCAGGTCCGAGCGCGGCACGAACGTGAAGTTGACGCGGCCGGACCTGCGGTCCAGCGCATTGTTCGGGAGCGTCGCCTCCTCGTCGTCCCAGCCCAGCGACACGTAGTAGCCGTAGTTCTCACCGCCGCCGCGACCGCTGTACCCGATCGAGCGCAGGTGCCCGTCCTGGAAGGTATTGTTGCGGAGCAGCGGCTGATCCGATATCGGTGTGCCAACCGCCAGGCCATGGCACAGCACCACCGGACTGGTCGTTGCTACGTCGGAGGCCCGGCAAGCGGCCCAGTTCAGCGGCGGCGTCCAGTTCTGATCGAGCTGGTTGTACTCCAGCGAGATCGTCTGCGTGTACCGGTTGGCTCCCGGACGGCCCTGCTTGGTGATGATCTGGATCACGCCTGCCGATGCGTCCGCACCGTACATCGTCGCGGCCGCCGGCCCCTTCACGACTTCGATGCTCTCGATGTCCTCGGGATTGATGTCGAATAGCTGTCTGACGCCCTGCCCGCCGACGTCGATATCCGTT
>DASTYK010000194.1 GCA_035764935.1 Longimicrobiales bacterium
CATGGAGTCGTTCGGCGTGATGTCGCTGATCCAGGGCGCGAAGTTCCGCACGCCGGTTCGTCCCGGCAGCGTGCTGGACCTGCAGGTCACGATGGAAGCGATGGACGACGCGAGCGCACGCGTGCATGCGCGGGCCCATGCCGCCGGCCGCGAAGTCGCCAGCGCCCGTATCGTCTACGCCATCGTCCCGATCGCGGACATCATCGGCGCGCGTTACATCGAGTTCTGGCGCGACATCGTCCGCTCGTGGGCGGCAGGCCTCGATGCCGTCCCGGTGGGAATCGCACGATGAGCGACGTCGTCGTGACCGGCACGGGCGTGGTCTGCGCCACGGCCACGGGCCGCGAGGCGTTCGCCGATGCCCTGCTGGAGGGACGCTGCGGCGCGCGACCGCTGCGCGCGTTCGATGCGGCAGCACTGCCCGTGCGCATCGCGTGCGAGGTGGACCTGGACGCGCTGCCGTTCGATGGCATACCGCCGAAAGCGCGCAAGCTGATGAGCCGTGCGACCATGTTCGCGGCCGTAGCCGCGCGGCTCGCGCGCGACGACGCCCGGCTCGCTCCGGGCGACGCCGACCCGCAGCGCATGGGCGTCGCGTTCGGCGCCGGCGGGATGGGCACCGTCGACACGGAGTTCCTCGATGTCGAGATCGCCGCAATGGAGACCTGTCACCAGAACGGCGGGTTCACCTGGGATCATTTCTTCGACGCATACCAGCGCATCGTCAACCCGCTCGCCGCGATCCGCGCCCTGCCGAACCTGGCTGCGGGCACGCTCGGCATCCTGCACGACGCGCAGGGCGTCAACGTGACGGTCGCGACCGCGTGCACCTCGGCGACGCAGGCGATCGGCGAGGCGATGCGTGCGCTGGAGCGCGGCGAGGCGGACGTGATGATCACCGGCGGCGCGGACGCAATGATCAATCCGACCGGGGTGGTCGGCTTCCACCTGCTGGGTGCACTTTCGCGTCGCAACGATGACCCGGCGCACGCATCGAGGCCGTTCGACCGGGACCGCGACGGTTTCGTGATCGGTGAGGGCGCCGGTGTGCTGATCCTCGAGCGCGAGGAGTTCGCGCGGGCGCGCGGCGCCCCGATCCGCGGTCGCGTGATCGGCTACGCGTCGGCATGCGACGCCTACCGCATCACCGACGAGCGCCCCGACGGCGCCGGCGCCGCGCGCACCATGCACCGCGCGCTGCGTGATGCCGGAATCCTGCCCGAGGACGTCGGCTACATCAATGCGCACGGCACCGGCACGCGCATGAACGATCGCCTCGAGACGCTCGCGATCCGCAGAGTCTTCGGCGCCGCGCCGCCGCCCGTCAGCTCCACGAAGTCGATGGTGGGTCACATGCTCGCGGCCGCCGGCGCAGTGGAAGCGATTGCGACCCTGATCGGACTGGCGGGCGGCTGGCTCCCGCCGACCATCAACTACACGACGCCGGACCCCGAATGCGACCTCGACTGCGTCCCCGGCGCCGCGCGCCGCAGTCGCGTAGAACTCGCTCTTTCGAACTCGTTCGGGTTCGGCGGGCAGAACGCCTGTCTTCTCCTGCAGTCACCCTGACCGCCGAGGTCCCGCATGAGCACCGTGTCAGCCACCTCCATGCGCGATGCGACCGCCATCCGCAACATGATCGTCCAGGTCCTGAGCGTCCCGGCGGAGAGCGTGCACCCCGACGCGGATCTCGTGAACGAGCTGGGCGCCGAATCGATCGATTTCCTCGACCTCCTCTTCCAGCTGGACGACGTCGTCGGTGAACGCGTGCTGCCCGAGCACTGGAACGCGTGGCTGCGAGCATGTGCGCGTGAGCGGGGTGCGCCGCCGGTCATCACGCCGCGGATGCTCGGGGAGTTCGTCGTCTACTGCCGGACCGCACTCGATGTCAGCTCCCGGACCGGAGAGAACTCATGACACGCCGTGACATCACGATCGGGGTGCTTGCACTGCTCGCTGTTGCGGCGTGCACCCATCGCGTGACGCAGTCGACGGATCCACAGCGGACTGCGCGCCTGGTCGCCGCCTGGCCGGACTCCATTGAAGGCGTGCTATTGCGTGATGGCAGCATCATCGAGTTGCCCTCCCAGTCCAATGCACGACTCGAGGATGACACGCTCATCGTGCGGACCGTGCCTGTCGGCTCGACCGTGCAGCTCGACACCATTCCCGTGCGCGACGTCAGTCATGTCATCGTCCGACGGCTCCACAAGGGGCGAACGATCGCCGCGGCCATCATCGTCCCGGTCGCGATCATCGGCACCATCGCGCTCATTGCAAGCGAAGAGGACGAGCCCGACCCGCCGCCGCAGACCTCCTGCCCCTTCATCTACGCGTTCGACGGCAGCCGCTTCGTGCCCGTCGCCGAGCCGCTCGGCGGCGCAGTGTCGAGGGGCATGCAGCGCACCGACCTGTCCCGCCTCGAGGGGCTCACACCCGTCGGAGGTGAGTACCAGCTCGTCATTGCGAACGAGATGCGTGAGGTGCAGTACCTCGACGCGTTCGACCTGATTGCCGCCGATCATCCGCTCGGCACCACCGTGATCGCCGACCGCTCGGGCAGGCTCCACGTGACCGGCTCCACGATCGCACCGTCGCATGCATCTGCCCAGGGCCGCGACATCCTCCGTGAAGTGGACAGCGTGGACGACCGCTGGTGGTCACCGTCCACGGCCGTGGCAACGTTCGACGACGGCAACGCACGTGATACCGTGACGTTCACATTCGCGCGCCCCGCCGTCGATGACGCGCGCCTGGTGCTGCACATGCGGACGTCCCGCCTTGCAGCTCATTCACTCAAGGCCATGCTCGAGCTGTGGGGGAGTGAGGCCGACCACTGGTACGGTCTGCTCGACGGCTCGCCAGCCGCGCGCAGTGCCCACGAGCAGTGGATCCAGCGCGAGGAGCTGTTCGTGATGCGCGTGTGGGTGCGGGAAGCATCCGGCTGGGTCGCACAGGACGCTGCCGTTGGCGGCGGCCCCTACATCTCCGAGCTGCAGGCCGTCACGCTGGATCTGAGTCGCGTGAGCGGCGACGTCGTGGAAGTGCGGATGCATCCCCCGACCGGCTTCTGGGACATCGACTTCGTCGCTCTGGATACCACGCGCAGCGCGCCGCCCGTCCAGACGACGCTGCGCATCGTCGCTGCCGATCCCATCGGCGACCAGGACGCACGCGCACTGCTGCGGGAGGAGGACGGCGCGCACCTGGTCATGGCGGAGACCGGCCAGCGCTTCGGTGTCGTGTTCGCGGCGCCGCCGCTGGCCCCCGGCAGGACGCGCACGCTGTTCAGTCGCAGCACCGGCTACTATCGCATCGAGACCGATCGAAGCGGCGCGCGCCAGACCGCGCAGCTTGACAGCCTGTGGCTCGAGCCAGGCTACGGCGTCAAGCTCGCACAACGACTCCAGGCGGCGAGGTCGCAGCGTGCGGCGGCCATGGAGCGGCAGGGCGGGCAACGAGTTCATTGACCTCCCGTGGCGTTTTGCCGCGGCCGTGGACCGGCGGGGCGGCCAACATTTTCGTTGACCTCCCGCCGCGCCGTGCCCAACTTGTTCAGACCTGCCTCAACGCCGGGCTCCCGCAGCTCGTCCGGCCGCTGTAAGACAATATCTGGCTTTGCATTACATCTACCGTAGGCCCGCGCGCGGCGTGTGACTGAGAGGACCAAGGTGTGCGCGACGGCGCGGTTTGCCATGGGGCTGCCCCGGCGCGACGCGTACATGCAGGGCGACTCTTTCCACGCGGCACATGGAGCGAGAGAACGCCCCCGCGCCCGACGCGGCATCGACACCACCGGCACCCCGGTCACCGCGCCTGCTGGCGCAGGTCCGGATCGCGATCCGCGTGCGACAGTTCAGTCCCCGGACCGAGCAGGCATACGTCGCCTGGATCCGCCGCTTCGTGCTTCATCACGGCAAGCGACACCCGGCGCAGCTAGACGCAGGCGCCGTAGAGGCGTATCTCGCGCACCTCGCCAGTCGGCGGGTGAGCGCCTCGACCCAGCGACAGGCTGCCAGCGCGATCCTGTTCCTGTACCGCGAGGTCCTGCGCCAGCCGATGGAGCTGCCCGGCCGCGTCGCACGGCCCGCGATCCCGAAGCGCCTGCCGGTCGTACTGTCACGCTCAGAAGTAGCGATGGTCCTGGCCGAGCTCAGGGGCACCCACCGCCTGGTCGCCAGCCTCCTGTACGGCGCAGGCCTGCGCCTGCTCGAGGCCCTGCAGCTCCGCATCAAGGACGTGAACCTGGACCGCAAGGAGATCGCGGTACGCGACGGCAAGGGCGGCCACGCCAGGATCGCCATTCTTCCCGCAGCGCTGCGCACCGACCTGCGCCGGCAGATCCGCAAGGTGACCCGCCAGCACGTGAACGACCTGCGCGACGACGCCGGCTGGGTCGAGCTGCCCGGTGCAATGAGCATCAAGTCCCCGGAAGCCGGGCGCAGCCTGCAATGGCAGTGGCTCTTCCCAGCGGCCCGGCGCTACCTCGACGAGGAGACCGGCCAGCACCGCAGGCACCACCTTCACGAAACCGCCGTGCAGCGCGCGGTGAGCACTGCAGTTCGCAACGCAGGAATCCGGAGTCGCGCGACGTGCCACACGTTCCGCCACTCCTTCGCCACTCACCTGCTCGAGGACGGCTACGACATCCGCACCATCCAGGAGCTGCTCGGCCATCGCAACGTGAAAACGACCATGATCTACACGCACGTGCTGAACCGCGGCGGCCGGGGTGTGCGTAGCCCGCTGGACGCGCTGGGCGAGCGGCGGTGAGGGCGGGTGCCGCGCGGCAAATATCAGCATCGGGGGTTGCGTGGCTCGCAAGGTTCGGGAAGGGCAGTATTCGGGGGAAAGGCGGGCGGGGGTGGGGGTTGCGGCGTTCTCGTAGTGGCGGGTTAGATGGGCTGGGCGGGATGTGGAGGTGGTTGGCAGGTTGTTGCTGGTAATTGGGCGTTAGACACCTCTACTCTAACCTCCGAACAAACTGCGATGCCCGTTGGAATCGTCTGTCCCGAGTGTGGCGCCGCCTCCGTTTTTCATCGCCCACCTATCTTGGAATGCCCGGTTTGCCAAGAGGTCCTTCCGGATGACCTTCGCCGGTCGGCAGAGGCGAGCCTAGCCATGCAGCGCCCACCGCGGCCGGCGCTCCTAACGGTAGGGGCGTATGTATCCGCATTGTTTGGATTCGTGGTTATTCTCACCTTCATATTCGCGCCTCTCAACATCGGGTCCTACAGCATCAACAACACTCCCGTGACCGGGCCTGAGTTTCTCCGCCAGGTGGGATGGTTGTTCGGCGCCGTAGGGGTGGTTTGCATCGCGGTGAGCTACGGTCTGTTCAAGGAAAGAATCTGGACGCGGCCGCTGATGCTTTCCTACTGGACTCTCCTTGGTGCGTACCTCTTGGGAGATGCGATTGGCCGAAACTCCAGCGAGGACCTGATCGGCGCGTTGCTCTTCACCTGCGTGACGCTAGGCTCGGCGAGCGCATACCTCTACCTTCGGAAGAGCGTGACTGACTACTATCGTACGATCGCAACCTCAGAAGCATTCAGCGCCCACGCGGTGCCGCGAGGTGTCTAACGTAGGCGGTGAAGCTGCCGGGCAGGCGAGGTGGCCGATCGGGGCTTGGAAGAGGTTCGTATAGCAGGGCTGCTGGGCCCGAGCATGGATGGGCCCGCAGCTTACCTCCAGGCGTTAGAATGACCGAACCCCCGCCCTGGCGGCCTCACTCCGGCTTTGCCCAGGCCGCGAGGATCGGCTAGAATCGATCATGTCTCCACGCCCTCGTGACACCTCAGAGTCGAGCTGGGCTACCCAACGGGCCGTCCTCGCGGCCATGGACCCGTCCTCTCGAGTCCAGATCGCCGTGGATCTAAGCGAATCCGTGCGCGAGATCCAGATTCAGGGGCTCCTCGCCAGGAACCCTGGATGGGCCCGGGCCGACGCAGTTAACTGGCTGATCCAGCGGCAGACCCCTTAGCGGCCGTGAGCCTCGCGTCGTTCCTGGCACTCGTCGTCCGCTCACTACGTGAAGCAGACATTCCATTCATGCTGACCGGTTCGCTCGCCGCAGCGTTCTACGGCTCTCCGCGCGCAACGCAGGACATCGACGTGGTGGTGGAGTCGCAGCCCGACAGTCTGAAGGAGTTCGTCACCTCACTTCGCGCAGCCGGGGTATACGTCGACGTTGGCGCCGCTTTGGACGCTCTCCGAACGGGCGGACAGTTCAACGCGATCGACCCCCAGACCGGTTGGAAAGCCGATCTGATCGTCCGTAAGAGCAGGCCGTTTAGTGAATCAGAGTTCAGTCGTCGGCGTGAAAGTGAACTCTTCGGCGTCGAGGTCGCGCTGGCGACCCTCGAGGACCTCGTAATCGCGAAGCTCGAATGGAGCGAGCTTGGTGACTCCGAGCTACAGCGTCGCGACATCCGTCAGCTTCTCGACATCGCCGGCGATTCGATTGACCACGCATACCTGGCGCGTTGGATCAACGCGCTAAACCTCAAGGAAGCCTGGGATCGGGTGTCCCGCTGAATCGTTGTTGCCATCCCTGCACATCAAACGGCCGGTCATTCTAACGTAGGCGGTGAAGCTTTCGGGCCTGTAGGGCAGCTGCGCAGTGCCTGGAAGGGGTTCGTATCGCAGGGTTGCTGGGCCTGAACATGGACGGGCCCGCAGCTTACCTCAGGGCGTTAGAACGCCTCCGTTCGTCGTGGCACATGTCAGTGTTGTGATAGCATGACCATCATGCTATTGTTCGGCAATGATCCGCTCGTTCCGTGGCGTTGCCGCAGAAGACCTCTTCAACGGCCGCGCGACCCGTGCGGCACGCCAAGCGATCCCGCAGGCCTTGTGGCGCGTGGCGGTGCGGAAGCTTGAAGCCCTGGATTCCGCAGAGTCCTTGCAGGATCTGCGCGTCCCCCCTGGGAATCGCCTCGAGCAGCTCAAAGGAGATCGGGCGGGCCAGCACAGTATTCGGATCAATGACCAGTACCGGATCTGCTTCAAGTGGAGCGAGGCAGGGCCGGAAGAGGTCGAGATCGTCGACTACCACTGAGGATGGCCATGGTGCGCGTTCCGACTCATCGCCCCCCGGTTCACCCTGGCGAAATGCTGTTGGAGGAATTCCTCAAGCCCATGGAGTTGAGCCAGCGCGACTTGGCTGACGCCATCGGCGTTCCGTACCAGCGCGTCAACGAGATCGTGAATGGACGTCGCGGGATCACCCCGAGTACGGCGGTGCGCCTCGGACACTATTTCGACATGAGCAGCGGCTTCTGGCTCAACCTGCAGACGCGTTGGGATCTCTACCATGCCGAGCGCGCCGAAGCCGCTGTGCTGAGAAAGATTCCCAAGTACCGCAGCGGCAAGCGCTCCCCTTCGCGCAATTGAGGCCGGCGTTCTAACGTAAGCGGTGAAGCTGTCGGGCTTGCAGGGCACCTGTGCAGAAGCTGGATAAGGTTCGTAAAGCAGGGCTGCTGGGCCGGAGCATGGAAGGGCCCACAGCTTACCTTCAGGCGTTAGGCGGAACCCGATGAGAGTCGAGTGCGATGTCGCGTGAGCTTGCGTGGAATCAGCTTCGACTGACACTGATGAACCTTGCGGCACCGCCGGATCGCCAAATCGGTGCTCTACCGAGCTTCGTCATCGCAGCTGATGAACTGGTTCTCGAGTTTGATGACTGGTACAAACTGATCCAGGGGACCGGCAAGGATCAGGTGTCAGACCGAGAGTTGGCTGCGCTCGCTGAGATCGATGCGTGGATCGATCTAATGGACTACGATCCCGAGCTCTACACGAAGAAGGCGTTGTACACCGACTCACGCTGGCAAACACTGCGCGTTCTCGCCGTGACAGCTCTCGAAACTTTCGGTTGGGACCCCGCCGGACCGGTCGGCGCTATCGACGAGCTCTACATTTCGACAGCCACATTAGTACTCCACTGTGGGGGTCGGCGGTGCAAGGCGGTAGTACGGCATCATCTCACCACACTGCGGCTACACGCAGATCGTCGTTACGGGGCAACGTGAGCTCAACTCCGGGAGCAGTGGCTAGATCATTGGTTCATGTCCGGTGCGGATCGGTCGTTTGTTCCGCCTAACTCAGCGGTGAAGCTGTCGGGCGCGCAGGGCAGGTGTGCAGGGCCTGGACGAGGTTCGTATAGCGGGGCTGATGGGCCCGAGCATGGACGGGCCCGCAGCTTACCTTCAGGGCGTTATACAGCGCGTGTGCTTCTCGATGTCTCAGGCGATGGTGCCCGAACCCCCGTCGCACTTCCGCATGAGCGATGGTAGCCCCAGGCAGCTGCTATAGTCGCAGAGCATAGACAGAGAGTATGCCGATGAAGGCCGCGCAACACCGGGTGCACGTCGAATGCCGATTGAGGCCCACGCGATTTGGGTTCGTATGCCCATCGGGGTCGATGCGAGACGTCCGCGCTGCGATTGCAGCTAATACGATCCTTTGGGGAGGGTCCTTCAACCCAATAAGTCCTTACTTACGCCGCAGGCCTAACTGGACGTCCGCCGGCACGCGTGCCCTCGATGTAACATCGGGGTATGTCGAAGGGCTCCAACCGGATTACCTAGTTGTCTCAGATCCCGCCTATGCAGAACGACTAGGGTGGGAGCGACGGTCAATCAGTCCGGAGACTTTGCTAGTCCGATCTGACAGAGATCGCCAAGTCTCCGGAACGGACGTCATGGATCTCTATCGCCACTTGTACGAAACCCGCTACGGCTTCCACCAGCGGCAAGACTCAGAGGCGGTGTTGCCAATAGCGCCTTCGGCTCGTTTCGAACCTCTATTTGCCGCTACTTTCGGTGGATACTCCCCTTCGCTGAAGCACTATGAGGCAGCGTATAGGAAAGTGTTCGCTCCGGAAGAGGTAAAACTATCACCTGACAACCTTTTCTCCACTCTGCTGCGCTTGTCGCCGCTGGCCGCCGGGTCGTTCGATCTACGGGTGCGACGGGGCAGTATCGGCGGTATGCCGGGCGTGTTGCTGTACCTAGCGGACCCAGCAAGTTCAAGTGACGTGATTGACTACTGGAACCTACGCACGTTGGATCTGGACGTTCTCCCTGTTCCATTGCCGTGGCTCACGCAAATGACGCCCGCATTTGAGTGGCTGCTTGATCGTGTTCGGTCGTCGTTGGACGAGAAAGCTCGCCCTCACATAACACTGATCGGCGGGCGATCCGTCTCAGAGCAGCAACTTCATGCCCTTTGGGCGCACGTGAAGGACATAGCGGCAGATGCCGCAGATATGCATATAAGCTACTACCCTAGGGTGTGGCATCGGTGGGGAAGAGAGGCAGACAACTTCAGAATCGCCGAAGTGACTGCCGATGGGGACGAGCAGGAGATTAGTGTCTCAGGTCGTGAGGTAACGCTCGCCTGTCTTGCGCCCGGCTTTACTAAGAACTCGGCTGTGTTCGGAACCGCGCGTTGGGTAAACGTGTTCCAACTTCGCAACTATGCAGGTGACCCACATTTCCCGGAGGTGCTTCTTCCTGACCTTCAGGACGCCGCGCGACTCTTCAAACTGGCTGGGCTGGGGGAAATCTGGCCGAACGTTGAGGGTCTCGCAATCTCCGCGGATGGAATTATTTCTCGGCAGCAAATCCGCATCCCCACAGGCGAAGAAGCGCTGGCGGCACTATTCAAACGCTCTGGGTACTCCTCCTCGCTAAGTGACGCCGGTGTCGTGGCACACCAACTGGCAGTACGGCTACGCTATCGGCACGCCATCTCGATGTTTGCTGACCTGAATCTCATTCGCCTCCTCGAACGAATGTCTAAAGGCCACCGAGCAACGCGGTCGCAAATGTTGGAGCATCTGAAGATCGGTCGGGAGTTGTTTAAGGACGCCCCGAAGCGGCGTCTCGAACGATTGGTCGAGGCCGGTGTTCTGCGGGTCGGACTCGAAGTGCGATGTGATGTATGTCGTTCGAGGAACTGGGTCGACCTTAAGGCGATTGACCAC
>DASTYK010000195.1 GCA_035764935.1 Longimicrobiales bacterium
GGGCTCGGCGCCGGCGCACACTCCTTCGTGGACGGGGTGCGCTGGTGGAACGAGCGGGACTGGGCGCGGTACCGGAGTCGCGTGATGGGGACCGGCTCGGCCCGTACCGGGGACGAGCGACCGGACGGTGGCGCGGGTGCCCTGGAGCGGGCCTGGCTGATGCTGCGGACGGATGCGGGCGTCGCGCCGGGCGAACTGTCGCCGGGGCAGCGCGAGCTGTTGGGGCAGTGGCTGCGGCAGGGCTGGGCCGTCGCCGCGGGCGAGCGGGTGCGACTGACGCCGGAGGGCTGGCTGCTGCTGGACCGGCTGGCCGTCGAGCTGGATGCTGCGGCTTGAAGTCCGCGCACGGACTCAACACATTCCGGCCCCTTGATTTGCGTGTGATGGTGCATGGCTGAGCTACAGCTTACAGAACGGGAGGAGGCGGTTCTCGACGCGGTCATCCGGACCTACGTCGAGACGGCCGAGCCGGCGGGCAGCCGGACCGTCGCGAAGCGGTTCGGCCTCGGCGTGTCGGCCGCCACCATCCGCAACGCAATGGCGGACCTCGAGGACAAGGGGTTCCTCTTCCATCCGCACACCTCGGCGGGACGCATCCCGACCGACCGTGCGTACCGCTACTACGTCGACACCCTGATGCGCCCGGTCCGGCTCACGGCAGCGGAGCAGCGCCGGCTGCGCCGCGAGTTCGCCGAGATTTCCGAGCCGCTGCCCGACGCGATCGCCGGGATCGTGCGTCGCGCGACGCAGGCGCTCGGGCTGATCACGGGCGAGCTGGGTGTCGCCATCGCGCAGCGCCTGGACGACGTCGTGCTCGAAAAGCTGGAGCTGGCCCTCGTCGCGAGCGACCGCATGCTGCTCGTGCTGACGCTCGGCAGCGGCGCAGTCCGCACCGTGTATGTCGACCTGCCGGGCACGGTGCCGCCGTCCACACTGGCCTCCGTGACCGCGATCCTGAACGAGCGGCTGGCGGGGCACACGCTGGACGAGATCCGCGCGTCGCTGCCGGAGCGGCTGCGCGATGCAGGTAGCGATGAAGCGTCGAGCGAGCTGCTCAACATCTTCATCCAGTCGGCCGGCAACGTGCTGAACGCAGAGCAGGACGGGCGCGAGGAGCTGATGCTCGGTCGTGCGAGCGTGCTCGCCGGCCAGCCGGAGTTCGCTGCCGGCAGCGATCTGCGCAACCTGATCGAGCTGACGGAACAGCGCGAGATCCTGGCCGGTGCTCTCACGACACGGCGCCACGACGATTCGCCCGCAATCACCATCGGCGCGGAGCACGCCGAGCCGCGCCTCGCCCGCTTCACGCTCGTCACCTCCGAGTACCGGCTCGGCGGACTGAGCGGTGTCGTCGGGGTGATCGGGCCGACGCGGATGGCATACGAGAAGATCGCTGCGATCGTGCAGTACAGCAGCGCACTGATGAACGAACTTGCAAACCCGCCGTCATGATCGGGATGCGTGATTATTACGAAGTACTGAACGTAGGGCGGGACGCCGATGGCGAAGCCATCAAGCGCGCGTATCGCAAGCTCGCCATGCAGTATCATCCGGACCGCAACAACGGGTCACCGGAGGCAGCCGAGCACTTCAAGGAAGCGACCGAAGCGTACGAGATCCTGCGCGACCCGCAGAAGCGTGCCGCCTACGACCGGTTCGGTCATGCGGGCGTCAAGGGCGGCGCACACACGCCGGGCGGGTTCGGCTTCGACTTCAGCGACGCGCTCGAGATCTTCATGCGCGATTTCGGCGGCCTGGGCGACATCTTCGGCGGCATGGCCGGCGCACGTGCGCGCGGTGGTGCCCGCATGCGCCGCGGGCCCGACATGCGTGCGCACATCCCGCTGACGCTCGAAGAGGTCGCGACCGGGACGAAGAAGACGCTCAAGGTTCGCGTCCACGACGTCTGTTCGACGTGCAGCGGCTCGGGCGCGAAGCCCGGCACCCAGCCGGTGCGCTGCGCGACGTGCGGCGGTGCAGGCGAGGTGCGGCGCGTACAGCGGTCGTTCCTCGGACAGATGATGACGGTGCAGCCGTGCCCGCAGTGCCAGGGCGAGGGACAGATCATCGAGTCGCCGTGCGACACGTGCGACGGAGAGGGCGTGCAGCCCGCGGAGAAGACGATCGAGGTCAGCGTGCCGCCCGGCGTTTCGACGGGAGACTACGTCACGCTCCGCGCGCAGGGACATGCGGCACCCCGCGGTGGTGCGCGCGGCGACATCCTGGCCGTCCTCGAGGTCGAGGAGGACCCGCGTTTCATCCGTGACGGCGCGAACCTCATCCACGAGCTGCCGATCACGTTCTCGCAGGCCGCGCTCGGCACGGAAATCGACGTGCCGACGGTCGGCGAGGGGAATGCACGGCTGAAGATCGCGGCGGGTACGCAGTCGGGGCGACTGCTGCGGCTGCGCGGTCGTGGCCTGCCGCACCTGCAGGGCGGCGGCCGCGGTGACCTGATCGTGCGCGTGAAGGTGTGGACACCGACGTCGCTCTCGGCCGAGCAGGAGAAGCTGCTGCGCCGGCTGGCCGAGATCGAGCAGGCACCGCCGTCCCACATCGACGAGGACGACGAGCGCGGCTTCTGGTCCAGAGTCCGGGAAGCGTTCGGCGGGTGAGCGACGAGCTGATCGAGCTCACAGTAGCGTGCCCCTCGGAGGACCTGGCTGGACTGGTCGCCGAGGGGCTCGTTTCCATGGGGCTGGGCGGGGTGGAGGAGGTGGGCTCCGCGGTGCGGGCGTGGATACCGGTCACGGCCGGAGGTGAGCCTGGGGAAGGGAGCCGGCCAGGCGAGCTACGTGTGGAAGCGGGGGACATCGGCCTCATGGAGCTGCGGCGCCGGCTCGAGGAGTTCGTGGGGCAGCCGCTCGACATCGCCTCGCGTGTCGTGGCGGTTGCGGACTGGGGGGCGGAGTGGCGGCGCGGGTTGCGGGCGCGGCGCGTGGGGGAGCGCATCGTCGTGGCGCCGACATGGACGACGCCGGAGCTGCGTCCGGGTGACGTCCTGCTGTCGATCGATCCCGAGATGGCGTTCGGCACGGGGGAGCACGGTACGACGCGCGGGATGCTGCGGTTGCTGCAGCAACTCGACTGCAGCGGCGCGCGCGTGCTGGACGTCGGTACGGGATCGGCGATCCTCGCGATCGCTGCTGCACTGCTCGGCGCTGCCGGGGTGGACGCGGTGGAGAGCGATGCGGACGCACTGATCAATGCGCGTGACAACGTGGAGCGGCACGGTGTCAGTGCGCAGGTGCATCTCGAGCACGCACTCGTCGACACTGCATGGCTCGATGCGCACGGCACGTACGACATCATTCTCGCGAACATCCTGAGCAGCGTGATCCGTCCGCTGCTGCCGGCCTTCCGCGGCGCGCTCGCACCCGGCGGTGCCCTCCTCGTCTCGGGCATCCTCGAACAGGAGGCCGACGACGTCCTCGCGGACGCTGCTGCGGCCGGCTTTCGCGCGACCATCGAGGACCTCGAGGACGAGTGGTGGTCGGCATGGCTGGTACGGGCGTGAACGCTCGCCGGGTGTTGCACCGCCCGTGCAGAGCCGCACGCGGCCGAAGCTGAGGAGTGTGTGCCTCCGGCGATGAACCTCAGCGGTCCTCCGTGAGCTCAGGGCCCTCCGTGGCAGAAAATCCGTCGGACGCGCGGATCATGGCATACAGCCCGCCCAGTGCCATGCTCACGTCGTTCCTCAGCTGTGTATCTCCTCCGGCATCCCGCCACAGCCGGAGCAGTGGACCGGCAAGCATCTCGAATGCGTCGGGTTCTTCGGCGAACGGCCGTTCCCCCGTGTCGACGACTGCCCAGCACCCGGCGGTCCCCCTGAGCGCCTCCTGGTAGGCGGGGCCGGTCTCGTGCACGGCCAGCGGCAGCGCCTCGATGGGGTCGGGCCGCTCGAGGAGTGCGAGGCCGCTGTCGTCGCGAAGTGACTCCGCGAGTCCGTCGGGGGTGACGGTGATGCGCTCCTCGTCGGCCAGGATCCTGGCGAGATCGGCGAGCGGGAGGGCACGGCTGGTGCCGCGGCGCAGCACGCGCAGTGCGGCGTTCCTGATCCTGGTCGGCTGCATCTCCTCCTCCAGCGTGGGGATCGCTACATTGGCGGCGAACGAGGGCGCAGCCATGGCGCGACGCGCCGGAGGTGGAGAGGAACGATGTCGCAACAGGATTGTCTCTTCTGTCGCATCGTGCGCCGGGAGATTCCGTCGCAGATCGTGCACGAGACGGATGACCTGGTGGCGTTCCGGGATATCGATCCCAAGGCGCCGGTGCACGTCCTGATCATCCCGAAGCGTCACATCGGGTCCGTGAACGACGTCGAGCCTGCCGATGCGGCCCTGCTGGGCGAGCTGTTCGTCGCCGCGCGCGCGATTGCACGCGAGCAGGGCGTCGCCGACGACGGGTACCGCGTCGTCGTGAACACCAATGCCGGT